>JAYKIP010000043.1:0-4512 GCA_035286205.1 Merismopediaceae cyanobacterium | reverse complement strand
TTTCTGATCTGGATTGACCGTAATGAATGAAGTTTTAACGCCCTCCACTGCATCGTTAATTGTCTATACTCAACCCACTCAAAAAAGAGCAGAAAGAGCCTTACGCTGTGCCCCTTTTAGGCTTTCTCTTTGGCTGAGGATGCGATCGGAAAGTATTCCCTTACCTCGTCTCGCCGGTCAGGAAGGACTAGACCAGAATTTCACCCAAAAACCGTTGACGGAAAGACGGGTGGAATCGGAATTGCGCTGGTTAATTCAAGTGGGATTACTACGGCGCGAAGTGGATGGGCAAGGCATCACCGATAGTTTTCGCTTAACGCCCCTAGGCAAACTATTAATTCAACCCTGGGAAACCCTAGGGGAAATTCCCAAAGCGTCCTGGTGGGAACGCTGTCATAATCAAGTCAGACGGTGGTTATCGTTTTCTTTTTAGGCGAGGTATGACAGGGAACTAATGGGATCGTTCTTAAGGAAAATTATCGTAAAATTTGATTAGGATTTTCCCCTAATCGTAGGAGTTGGGCGGCGGTATTATGGACTCCAAACTCCGCACCGAGTTGTGCCCCTAGGGTGCCATGGAGAAACATATATAGGAATAAAAATAGACCTACCCCCAGATAAGACCAGGATACTTGAGAGATTTCTTCATTACGCCACACAAAGCGTTGATACCCTCGCCAAATGGTCATGCCGACCATCATAATCAGTAATAGAATTCCACCTACCCCGTGTAAAACCATGGTTGGCCCGGCTCCGAGTCCCCAATCACTGAGGAGTTTGAGGTCTGGATCGGCCAAGAGAATTTCAAAAAAACCGGCGGCTACGGTGAAAAAACTAACGACAGAACCGGCTAGAGCATTGTACCAACCGACATCATAAAAGTGCTGGCGATTCGCCGGAATGCCGAGAAATTTTAAAATGGGTTTATCTAAAAAAAATAAAGTACCGGCAAAATCAAAGGTGATGGCAATGATAAATAAGCCGAGACTTAAATGCACTAGGTTGGGATGCAGGGGGAAACGGTAGGGCAGACCATTAATTCCGAGATCTAAACCAATTTGTTTTAACTGCTCAATTAAGCTGGGATTCATGGGATCAATCCTTGTTTCGTGGCTTGTACAACGGGTAAACTGTGGAGACCATAAACCCAATCAATGAGACAACCGAGAAAAATTTGTAAAAAAACTAAACACAGAATGACGGTGGAGGCTCCAAGAAAGGCAACGGGTAATTTTAATGGGTTCTGAATCCGAATCACCGATCGCCAGGCGGTTAATCCTACGAGGAGAGCCGATAATGACCAACCGTTGACGGTATGCCAATTTAAGGCTGACTGGGCGGCGGGATAGGCTAGGGCTAAACCGGCTTCTAATTGTCCGACAATGACCGCAAAGAAGATGGCCACAGAGGCAACTAAGAGATTCCACCAACTCACCTCTAGGAGGCGGGCGTTCCGGGTGAGGTAACCGGTTAAGTCACACACGTAGGCAAATAAGACCATGGCGATGACAAAATGCACAATGACCGGGTGCAGAGTGTCGGGGTAAGGCAAGTTTTGACTATTGAGGGCAAACATGGACTATCGAGCAGGACGGGTAGGATGGTTGGGGGTGGGAAATCGTTCATTGGGCGGGGTCTGAAAACCGATCCAGGTGGCGATCGCCAAACCCAGGGGAACAAGAATCGCTAACAGTTTGACTTGCTGGTAATGCTGACGTTCCTGGGGAGAAAGGGGTAATAACTTTAATTGTTCACTCGATAGGGGTTGGGGATGGTGATACCGGTCAATGGTTTCTTGCCGGAGCCATTCTGCCGTCGCTTGAAAATTATGGAGCGGGGTGGGCAACATTTCCAGATAAGTGGCATTGCGGAGTAAATCCCCAGCTTGTCCGGGAATTTGCACCTTATCAAAAAGATTGGCCACGCCGTTATGCAACCCTAACTTCATTAGAGTTCCCCGGAGACGAGCGTTAGAAATTTGTAAGGGTTTGCCCTGACTGAGGGCGATTAAATTATGGGCAATGGTGGCTCCCTGTTGGTAGGCGACCTGGGCGAGGGCGGGCTGATGTTGACCTTGGACTTGTACACAGTCCCCGGCGGCCAACACTTCAGGAAAATCAGGGAGTTGCAGGGTCGGGGAAACGACTAATTGGCCATGTTTGGCTAAATTTTCGGGGGAGATTTGTACTTTGAGGGCTTCGATTAAGGGATTCAACGCGGTGCCGGCTGTCCAGATGGTGGTGTGGGTCGCTAAACTGGCGATCGCTTCTTGCCCGGTTTGGTAGGTGAGGCGATCGCCCGTGACGGATTTCACCCCGGTTCCCAGTTTTAACTCAATAGGAATAGTGCGTTGTTTCAGGGCTTGCAAAGCATCCTTTTGTAGATGAGCATTGGCATCCCCCGCTAAAATTTGTGGGGCATGGTTAAACAAGACCAATTTTAAATCCCGAATTTGACCCCCCATCGCCGCATACCAACTGGGTAAGAGATCCCCCAGGGTCGCCGCCATTTCTACCCCCGACGGCCCGCCCCCCACGATCACTACCGTCAACAAGGCTTGTTTTTCCTGGGGATCCTCCGTTTGCAAAGCCTGGGCTAAACAAGCTTTTAAATGTTCCCGTAAGCCAATGGCCTCTTCCCGCGATCGAAAAGCAAAACTATGTTCAGCCGCGCCGGGGGTTCCCAAATATCCTTGTACCGAACCCACCGCAAGCACCAGATTCTGGTAGGAATAACTGTTACCGGAGGCTAACCGCACCTGTTTTTGCTGGAGATCCACCTGCTCGACTCGCTCCTGGAGCCAAACAATATCACTGCCCTGTAATAACGCCGTGTAACGGGGACACACCACATCCTCCGGCAACTCCTCCGTTAACAATTCGTAGAGCATCGGCTTAAACACAAACCGCTCTTGGGGATCGATCAGGATAATTTCCGAGGGATAACGCTGATGACGGAGATGCAAGGCCGCAAATAATCCCGTAAACCCTGCGCCAATAATCAGAGTCGGTAAGGAGTCCTGGGTCATAGTTTGGTTACGGGACAGGGGTTAGACAAAGGTTAGACAAATTTGAGCCTAATCATAGCTTGGTTTTGGGTTAACGTGATGTTTTAACTGACACCGAGTGAGTTTAACGCCAGTTTCGCCAAGGCCACATCCACATTTCGTCGCACAGACTGGGCCGAAAGATGTAACGCTTCCGTTTCCGCCGGGGTCAATTTCACCTCTAAAATGGTTTCCACCCCCCGACATCCTAAACGACAGGGAACACCAATAAACACATCCTGTAACCCGTATTCTCCCTGAAGATAGGTCGCCGCCGGTAAAAGACGGGATTGATTCCGCAAAATGGATTCCACCATGACGCAGGCCGAGGCCGCCGGGGCATAGTACGCTCCCCCCGTTTGTAACAGTTTGACAATTTCGGCTCCACCATTGCGAGTCCGTTCTACTAACTGGTCAATAGTTGCAGTGTCCATCAGTTCGGTAATGGGAACTCCCCGTACCGTACAGTAACGCGGCAAGGGTAACATCAAGTCTCCGTGACCCCCTAGCACCATGGCACTAACATCGGCGGGACAAACCCCCAGGTGCATGGCAATGAAGGTCTGTAATCGAGAAGAGTCTAAAACCCCGGCCATGCCCATGACCCGTTGACTGGGTAAGCCCGTCGCCTTCCAGACCAGATAGGTCATTACATCTAGGGGATTGGTAATGACAATAAAAAAGGCTTCAGGGGAATAGTGGAGGGCTTTGAGGGCCGCCTCGACCACAATTTTGGCATTGACGTGCAGTAGGTCATCTCGACTCATGCCCGGTTTGCGGGCTAACCCGGCGGTAATCACCACAATATCGGAACCGGCGGTGGCTTCGTAGTCGTTACTCCCTAAGATTTTGCTATCCCGTTCTTCTACTCCCTGGGCCGCCATCAGGTCTAGGGCGATCCCCTGGGGCAGTCCCTCCACGATGTCCAGTAACACCACGTCGGCTAAATCCTTTTGAGCAATGCGTTGGGCTAGGGTACGCCCCACATTACCGGCCCCGATCACGGAAATCTGGGCGGCTTGACAACCAATGGAAGAGACTAGGGGACTCATAAGATACCAACCCGATAAGGATTTAAGAGGCGAGTTCCAGTTGATCCACCCGCAACCAAACGCTGGGGGTCGGCACGTAGAAGCGCACTAGAGCATAGTCTTCTTTGAGGTCAAGGACTTCCCCTTTACTGTTGAAAAGATAGCTCGGCAAACGGCGATCGCTGGCCTGGGCTTCGAGACTATTTTCTAGGGCTTCCCGTAGCACTCGAACTAAAGCACCTTTTTTAATTGTAGCCGCCATAACTTTTGACCGATGAGAATGGAGAATTTCTCCATAAATTGTTACATATTCGCTAAATTTTGTAATTCTTATTTTTTGACCAAGTTTTTCCCTGACCTCCCCACTTTTTCCCCAGGGACTGACGAGGTTCGGTGAGCTTTTCCCCCTTTTTCCCCAGGTTTTCCCCAGATTTT
>JAYKIP010000042.1:0-17271 GCA_035286205.1 Merismopediaceae cyanobacterium | reverse complement strand
GATCGCCCCGAAAGACTCTCACCCTCCCATTGTTTATCCGATCGCCATTTTAAAAGATAGTAAAAATCCAGATATAGCTAAAGCTTTTGATACATTTTTAGCTAACAATACCTCTAAAGCTATCTTCAAAAAATATGGTTTTGGAACTTAATAAAACTCCGTAGGATTTGGTTATGAACCTCGATCTTTCCCCGCTCTGGATTTCCATAAAAATTGCCACCATTGCAACCTTAATCACCTTTTTTTTGGGATTAATGGCGGCGCGTTTAATGTTAGACTTTCGCGGCAAATTTAAAAACATTATTGATACCATTTTTATTGCTCCCCTTGTTCTTCCTCCTACCGTAGTCGGGTTTTTATTACTATTATTACTCGGAAAAAATAGCCCCATTGGACAGACTTTACACTCCATCGGAATTCATCTGATTTTTACTTGGCAAGCCGCCGTAATTAGCGCGATCGCCGTTTCCTTTCCCCTCATGTATCGCACCTCTTTAGGAGCCTTTGAACAAATTGAACCCAATATTATTGCAGCCGCTCGCACCTTAGGGGGGTCAGAATGGATTATCTTTGGAAAAATGATGATTCCTCTGGCTTATCGAGGCATTATTGCCGCCACAATCCTATCCTTTGCTCGTGCCTTAGGAGAATTTGGAGCAACTCTTATGTTAGCCGGCAATATTCCAGGACAAACCCAAACCATGCCTTTGGCTATCTTTTTCGCCAGTGAATCTGGAGACTATCAAAACGCGCTCATTTGGGTTTTAATTTTACTTTCAATTTCCCTATCTGTGATTATCATCGTCAATTTTTGGGCCGAATCAAAACAAAATCAATATTCCTTTAATCGTTCTCTCAAAAGAAAAAAAACACAATCACCTCCAATTATTACAAACTTATTACCCCCCTTTTTAAGGGGGGCAGGGGGGATCAATTTATCTCAGATAAAACAGTCCTTTTTAAAGGGGGCAGAGAGGATCAATTCATCTCAAATAAAACAGTCTTTTTTAAGGGGAGATGGGGAGATCAATTCATCTCAAATAAAACAGTCTTTTTTACAGTCAGGAGACATTAATCCCAAACACTATTCCCAAAATTTTGACGGCCTATTTTTAGATATTCAGAAAAAATATACAGGTTTTAACCTAGATATTGCCTTAGAAAATGAGCTAGAACCATTAGGATTACTCGGTGCATCAGGCTCAGGAAAAAGCATGACCCTTCGTTGTATCGCAGGCTTAGAAACTCCCGATCGCGGTTTAATCACCGTGAATGGTCAAATTTGGTTTGATGCGAAACAAAAAATCAATTTAGCCCCTTGTCAGCGCAAAGTTGGTTTTGTTTTTCAAAACTATGCCCTTTTTCCCCATCTGACCGTGCGAGAAAATATTGCCTTTGGGGTACAAAATTTATCCCCCCAGGAACAACAACGACGCATTGACCTGAAAATTGCTCAAATGCACCTCCAAGACCTAGAAGATCGCTATCCCAACCAACTATCCGGCGGTCAGCAACAACGGGTTGCCCTAGCTAGAGCCTTAGTCATTGAACCCGAAATTTTATTATTAGATGAACCCTTTTCCGCCCTAGATACACAGCTACGCAGTCAAATGGAAAAAAATTTGTTAGAAATTCTCTCCATTTACCCAGGCATTGTACTCATGGTTTCCCATAACTTAGAAGAAGTTTATCGTATTTGTCAAAATATTTTGGTAATTTCCGAAGGAAAAGTCTTAAGCTATGGGGATAAAGAACAAATTTTTCAAGAACCCCATCTTTATGAAATCGCACGCTTAACCGGTTGTAAAAACTTTTCGGCCATTCGACGGTTATCTAATCATCAAGTGCAAGCTTTAGACTGGCATTGTGAGCTAACTCTCCATCAAACCATTCCTAAAACAGCAACCCATGTTGGTATTCGTGCCCACCAACTCCTCTTTGAAGAATTAGAAACCCTCAAAAAGACCCCAACCCCCTACATAACGCACCATAGCTCTCCTTTCCCAGTCCCCTCTGAAAATGCCCGGTTATTAGAATCTACCGCCAGCCCATTTTCCCAGACCTTAGAACACCCATCCCTTAACTACTTTCCCTGTTGGTTAGTCCAAAGTAGTGAAACCCCCCATCGGGTCACGCTTTACCTCAAAATGAATAGTCCCCCCGATCATTATCAAGATTATCATTTACAAATGGAGTTATTTAAAGAAAATTGGCAATTATTGAAGCAATTTCCCTTTCCTTGGCATTTACGCTTAGATCCTAATCGTCTCTTTGTGCTAGAAAAATCCTAGTTGCTTTAACTACGCCAAGAAAATAATGCAAAAACAACAATAAATCCATGCAAAAACAAAATGTTAAGAATTATAAAAACGATCATAATGAACAAAAAGATGCTAGACAATCTCTTAACAATAGATAGGTATATTTACTTCATTCTCTGCCAATTAAAATAACTAACCCTTTCTGACCTGGACGGAAGCGGAATGGAAAAGGATTCTTAATCTCAGCATTAGGGATTAAAGAGTTTCATGAAGTACACATTAAGCTGTCGCATATTTAGATTGCATAGTTATGTTCGTGCAAACTTGATAACAAAGGGCTTAAGTCTCTTGCCCGTATGCGGTTTAGATAATTAATCGCTGACAGGACTGATCAGAATCTTGAGGTACCTTTTTGAGTTTACAGGCATTGAATCTATATTTGAGCTTTTTATCTGTGTGATGCGATAAAACAAAGTTCTTTCAATCCATTAATTAACTAAAGGTTAATCATGCTATGCCCTATGAAATTCCCGATGAATGTCCCGCCTGTGGCGGTTGTTTATCCAATTGTCCAACGGATGCAATTATTGTCAGAGACCAACAATTTTGGATTGACCCAGAACGCTGTAATTACTGTGAAGGTTATTACCCAGAACCTCAATGTATTATTAATTGTCCAACTAGCTTACCCATGCCTAAGATTGCTAAAAAAGGGCGTTCTAAAGTCATTAAATCCTCCCTAACAAATAGTCCCGATTTATTCTTTGAAGGTAAAATTAACCATCCATTTGCCTCCGCCATGGTGATTTGGGAAGCTTGTAATTTATTAGCTCAACAGGATTCCTTTATGGGAAATTTTGTAGAACAAGAAGGATTAATACTCTCGCGTCCTATTAATGCGGGTAAGGGCGAAATTAATTTTTGGATTACCGATAAACCGAATCAACCTACTCCTAAAGGATTAAAAGGTCTTTTGGCCCTTGAAAAAATCCAATCTTTGGATCTACGCTCCACCTGTTTACATCTCATTTATGCGGCCTATGCCACGACCTTAGAACGTCCCTGGGAACAAACATTTACCATCAATGATCGTCAAATTGAAAGTTATTTAGGCTTGGATAAACGTAAGGATTTAAGTAAAGTTGATAAATTACAATTAATTAAAAATATTGCTCAACAACCTTGTTTAATTTTAACGGAAATTAACTGGCCGAATCAAGGGAAAATTCAGGCATTTTTCTTGAAAAAAGATTACCTTTGGCGACTATTAGAAATTAAACATCATTTTCAAACCGATGAGTCAGGATGTAAACATTTAATTGGTTTAACATTTACGATTCAACCTGGATTATGGTCGAGAAATTTTCTGAATCAAAACGATGCTAAACAAACGACAGCTTTTTATCAATATAGTAATTTACCCCAATCTTTACTCAATACAGTAATGACTTTTTGGCAACAACATCCTGGGGCAATCCGAATGATGTTATGGCTACTGTTTAAAACACGGATGGGGGAAGAACAACGAATTATTGTCACAACATTAATGCGAGTCGCCTATGGTAATGAGAAAATTCTCAAAGCTATCAGCGATCGCGATGAACGCAAACGCCGTTTAAAAACCTTTGAAAATGATTTAGCTGTGTTAGATCAATATGGCTTAAAACCTATTTTTGATGAAGAAACCTACCCCCCAGAAATTCAACCATTATGGGCAAGATTAGCAGATTTACCCGATGATGCCAATGAAGCCTTAGACTTTTGGATCAATGATGGCCACCAAGACCAGAGCCTTACGGATCATGCCCCTAGGGGAAAATGGAATCGTTTAATGAATGCTCGATTATTGGGATTTAAACTGCCAAGTGATTGGACAAAAACTAAAACCAGAGCCGAAAAAAAAAGACAACAAGCCAATAAACAACTGGGTAAACTAGCTAACAAAAATGAGCAACTAGGCTTTTCTGGCCAAGACATTCTGACCGCTCGCAAAAATCAGGGCTGGAGCCAACGGGAATTAGCAGAACGTATCGGTAAAAGCCAAAGTTGGATTCGAGATATTGAAAATGGCCGTTTCCAGCCCAAAAAAGAAGAACAGGATTTATTACAAGCAATTTTACAATTAGAAAGTTAAATCTGAGCTTTTAAAAAGCATATAAAACCTGCCCATTTTTTTCAATCAGAATTTGATTAATCGAAGGTTTTAAATCTAAAATTGCTTGCCATAATTGATTTTGGTTTTCTTCCAATTGCCAGGCGGTTTCCAGATTGCGACAATTAATGATCAAAGTTTTGTCGGTGGCAAAGGCATAAATAATTGCCTCAGAACAGCATCCACTGGCCTTCAGAAGCTTCCCCGCGCGATCGCGGACTTTGTGGAATTGCTCCAGCAGTCTATCAGCTTTTGTTTTCATGGCTACACATATTTTTTTTATTTTCTGTAGTCTATTATACCTTATCGGGCTTCTGTGAAGACTGACACTAGCCGTTATTAGTGGTTCATTAACCCCTTTCTATCCCTCCGTTTTAATCCCATAGCTGGAGTTATCGGTATTAGGATTTAAAATCCTTGCCCTGACTAGCTCTTGTCAATAAATAGGCCCACAATCCCAGGGCGAACGCATCTTATTTTTGAAAGGTAGGCTGGATAAGGGTTTCCGAGATCATAGTTGATTTTTCTGAAACGCTAAAAGCCTTATCGGATAAGGAGTCTAGAATTTAGATGCGTTTGCCCTAATCCTGACCTGCCCCAAGTTGTAGAGGTAGAGTCCATAAAAAGAAACTTTTTCCAATCCCGGAGAACAAGAAGAGACCCAAAAGCGTTCCCCCTTAATTGACCATCCATAACCCTCATCTGTGTCTAACTAAACATGAGCTTCGTCGGCATAAACCAGTAGGCACTAAACTCCACTTTCCATCGTTGACGAGGTATAACTCGCAACCTATAATTTTTGGATCTCCTAGGGTGATCCTCCTCAATCCCTCTTTAAAAGGAGAACTTGTCCCTAGATAATATTTTTGAGGCCAGCTAAAAGGGTTTGCTTTTTTTTATGGGCTAGGAGAATTTTCATTATTTTCCAAAGTTGCTTCCATGGTCTCGATGTCCCTGGAATTGCTTTCCTCTGAAGAATTTGTCTCTTCTTCGGTTTCAGGGTTTTCCGTTGCTGTCTCTTCAGGGACTGGGGGGATATAAAAGGGGTTAGTGGCTCCCCCCGCCTCCGATAGTCCGTTGTGATAGAGGGAAGCGTTATGTTGACTCATATCTAAACCGTTGATTTCGCTTTCGAGGTTGACCCGTAGGCCCGTCGTGGCTCGCAATAATAGCCAAAATACGCCACTGGTAACAATGACAAAAATCCCGATCGCCGCGACCCCAATGAGTTGATTAAACAGCAATAAGGTTTGGCCCCGGATTAATCCCGCTTGAGTATCGAATAAACCGACCGCCAATGTTCCCCAAATTCCTCCCACTAAATGCACCGATAAGGCTCCAACGGGATCATCTAAGTGGGCCTGGTCAAACCACCGAATAAAAAGAACACATAAAAAACCGGCGATCGCCCCGACCACCGTAGCGACCACCCAACCAAAATGATTGATCCCCCCGGCAACCGCCACAAAACCCGCTAACATCCCATTCAACATCAAAAAAGGCTGGGCTTGTTTCCCCATTACTTGCGCGAGGGCGTAGGCCATTAACCCGGCGGCCCCGGCGGCTAACAGTAAATTTAAAAAGAGGGTCGGCATCCTAGGACTGAGAGCGAATCCTTGACCCCCAATCAGACCAAACCATCCCAGGCTAATCAAAAAAAAGCCCCCAAAAGCTGACCCCAGGTTATGACCCGGCAAGGTATTAATACGTCGGGGTTCATACTTGCCCATACGCGGGCCGAGGATCGCCAACCCGGAAAAGGCGGCCCAACCCCCCACACTATGAATCACCGTCGCCCCGGCAAAATCTTGGAATCCCAGTTTGGCTAACCAACCGCCGCCCCACACCCAATGACCCACCACCGGATAGATAATGCTCACCAACGCCAGGGTAAAAATCATTAAGTCCCCGAATTTCACCCGTTCGGCCATGGCCCGCGCCACAATCGTTCCCGTTAACCCGGCGATCGCCGCCTGAAACAGAAAAAGCAACACCAGGTTTAAATCACTGGTCAAAGTATAGTTAAGCGGATTTTCTCCCCGTAAAAACCAGGGAGCCATGCCCAGCCAACCATTCCCCCGGCCAAACATTAAGGCAAACCCCCAACCCCAAAAGCTAAACAGCGTCAGGATAAAAATAAAGAGGTGAACGGTGAAATTATTCACGCCATTTTTTGCACGACACCAACCGGCTGTCCAGGCGGCAAATCCCCCATACATCACCAGCACCAACCAAAAGGCCAGGATCACCCAGAGACTATTCACTAGGGACGGTAAGGACTGAAGAGCGGGATCGGCAGACGGGGCCTGTAGTTGAGGCTGAGATTGGGCTAAGACTAGGGCTTGACCGGTTAAGGTCAGTACCAGAGCCAGGCAAAACTGCCGTCCAAGGGGTAAAAAGTGACGTAAATTAGGCATTCTTCGGGTGACGTTAAACAGGGATCGCCCAAGCGGATCATAGACGTTGATCCCAGGGGTTAATTGCAGTAGTTTACTGGGATTCAGCGACTAGGCAACGGGAAAGAAGGTTTCCGGGCTTAACCCTTAACAAGAACTCCGGGCGATCGCTGGAGGGGCAGAATATCCAATAAATCTAAACTGGCGCAATATTTTAAATCTTCATCCCCATTCAAACGCAGTAACCGTTGACCATGGCTGGCTTGACGGAATAAATCCAACAGGTTGTCTTGCCATTGACGATATAAAGCAATGGCCGCAATCACTTCATCATTGCCCACTTTAAAGCCAGCATAACTCGTCAACAGATCGGCGATCGCCCCGGCACACACCGTATCTTCCAGGGAATAGCCCCCTTCCCAACCCGATCCTAATAACCATAAAGTTTCCGGCGGCTGGGCTAAAAGGTAATTTACCACTGTTTGACGATTGATAATGGACCCGGCGATCACCTGTTGGGCTTCTTGCACTCGTTGCAAAGCTCTTGTTCCATTAGTGGTACTCAAAAAAAGCCGTTTTCCCCCCATTAACGCCGGTGTACAATCCAAAGGGGAATTTCCCAACTCATAACCCTCAACCTTGGCTCCTCCCCGTTCTCCGGCTCTTAACCGTTGGGCGGCGGGCCAGGCTTCACTGACCTGCATTAATTCTTCTAGGGAACTAAAGGCTTGTACCGCTTCGGCTCCGACCTTGAGGGCAGTGGCAATGGTACTGGTCGCCCTTAGTACGTCAATCACGACCGCACAATCAGGCAGAGCATCCGGGGGAGTCAGTTCGGGGGTGTGATAAACAAAAACTTGCACGCTAGCGAGGGGCTGAAATGAACTTTTCTATCTTATCGGCCAATGGCGGTTAAGCAAACCCGATCAATAAACTTTTTTAGATGGTATCTACGGTAACGATTCAGAAATCTCTAGGTTTTGTCCCGTGTTGCCCTGGGTTTTTGGGGGATAATGGGGGAAGCCGGTAACGACTGCTTTTTTTTGTTGCAATCTAATCTGTTTTATGGGTCTTCCACCCGTTTTAATCCTGAGTAATGGCCATGGTGAAGATGCGATCGCCGCTCGGATTGCGGAGGTCTGGCAAGGATTAAACCCGGCGGGAGAATTGGCGGTTTTGCCTTTGGTGGGAGAGGGCCACGCTTTTCAAAAATTGGCTTTACCAATCCTAGGCAAGGTGCAGACGCTACCCTCCGGGGGCTTTATCTATATGGATAGTCGTCAACTGTGGCGGGATCTGCGGGGCGGGTTGATCGGTTTAACGGTGGCCCAGTATCAGGCGGTTCAGGAATGGCGACAAAAAGGCGGCAAAATTTTGGCGGTGGGGGATATTGTTCCTTTACTCTTCGCCTGGTTGAGTGGCTGTGACTATGGGTTTGTGGGAACGGCGAAGTCGGAATATTATCGGCGCGATGAACGGGGTTGGTTGCCTTCAACGAATTGGTTGGTCCGGCAAATGGGTTGTGATTATTACCCCTGGGAACGGTGGTTAATGCGATCGCCCCGGTGTCAAGCGGTGTTTCCGAGGGATACCCTGACGACCCAAACCCTACAAAACTTTGGGATTCTGGCGGTGGATGCGGGTAATCCGATGATGGATGGCTTAACCCCGGACTTATCCCCCCCAGCGTTACCCGGCGATCGCCTTCCCCAAAGGGTGTTATTGTTACCCGGTTCCCGTCCCCCGGAAGCCTGGGAAAATTGGCAGTTAATTTTGCAAGCCGTTCAAGCCCTGATCACTCAATGGCCCCAGCGTCCCTGGTTATTTCTCGCCGCGATCGCCCCCTCCCTCTCTTTAGAACCCTTCCAGACCGCCCTGGCCTCGTATCCCTGGCAAGCCTCCCTATCTCCCCATCCCCCCGTCTCCCCCTCTCCCTCTTTCACCCAAGGCCCCGCCGCGTTGCATCTGAGCCAAACCGACTACCCAGACTTTCTGCATCAGGCCCACCTGGCGATCGCCATGGCCGGTACCGCGACCGAACAATTTGTCGGTTTAGGGAAACCCGTTTTCAGTCTGCCGGGGAAAGGCCCCCAATTTACCTTGACCTTTGCCCAACGCCAAACCTATCTGCTAGGCCCCTCGGTTATCCTGCTGGAAACGCCCCAGACCCTACCGGATGCCGTTCTTAAGTTATTTCAGAACTCCCCACACCTTGCGGCGATCGCCCAAAATGGCCGTCAACGTCTTGGACAACCGGGGGCCGCCCAGAAAATTGCTCTGCATCTTCAAACTCTGTGGCACGATTCTATAAATAAATATTAAGAAATCTTAAATAATTTCTGAAAAGAATGTTATAGTAATAACCGAAGGCCTTTCGGTATCGGTAGCAAATTTGGTTCCACGCATTGACAGGTTACGCCAGTCAGCCTTGGTTTAAAGATTCTCTCCGAACGTTCGCGCTCTACACATTCTCATTTTCAACGGAGACAATCTATGTCTATTTATATTGGTAATCTTTCCTACAAAGTGACGGAAGAAGACCTTAATTCTGTATTTTCTGAGTACGGCTCTGTCAAGCGTGTCCATTTACCGACGGATCGTGATACCCAGCGTGTTCGCGGTTTTGCCTTTGTCGAAATGAACAATGCTTCCCATGAGGATGCCGCCATTACGGCCTTAGATGGTGCGGAATGGATGGGTCGTTGCTTAAAAGTTAACAAAGCCAAAGAACGGGAAGAAAATCGTGGTAGTTTTGGTGGTGGTGGCGGCGCTCGCCGTAGCAACAATCGTTACTAAATCCTGGTTTTCCCTATTTTTGAATAGTTAATTCACGTTTTCCCCTCCCCCACTCTGTCGCTACCGGTGACTCAATTGTGGGGGAGTCATAAGACTCAATTTTATCCGGGTTCTTAGCTTTAGGGAATTAGATAGAAGAGACTATTCAGGAACAATAGATTTTACTTGGGACAGACCTTATTTTTAGGTCTGTTTTCTTTGGGGAGATTAACCGTTTTTTTCTCCCTAAAACGCTACACCGGATGATAGAAAAAGGCTACGCCTAAAATAATATAGGTTGCCAATAATAATGTGCCATCGAGCCAATTGGAACGACCGCTAAAGCTAATTAAATTGGTCACCGTCACGGCGATCGCCAGGGAAACCACTTCAAAGGGATTAAAGTTTAAATCCATACCGCTTTGATGCAGTAATAAGCCAACGAGGACTAAACTGGGCGCAACTAACAGGGAAATTAATAAACTATCCCCGGTGGCCGTGGCCACGACTAAATCCATTTTGTCCTTGAGGGCAAGACGAATGACAATGACGACCCCGGCCACATCACTAATTAAGGGTAAAAGAATCACCCCTGTAAAAAGTGGCGTTAGACCTAACTGATCAGTCACGGTATCTACCACATCTACAAATAATTCCGATTCAAAGGCCACGGCAAAGGTGGCTAAGAGTAACACCGTTACCCAAAAAATGAGATAACCCCGATCGCCCTTTAAGACCTGTTCATTTTCGAGGTCAGAACGTTGCTTGATTGCTAACCCCACATCATATAAATAACTATGGGTTTTTAGGGAGAATAAGAGAGTTAAACCATAGACTAAAATTAACACCGTCGCTACAATTAGCGATAACTGACTAATCACCTCCCCGTTGACCATATTCGAGGTATTAATCACAGCCGTCGGTAGGGCGATCGCAATCACGGCCAAGGTCATGGAAAGACCATTCACCCGCGCTAAAATGGGTTGAAATTCCTGTTCTTTGTAACGAATACCGCCGGTAAACATGGCCAACCCCAGAAATAGCAGTAAATCACTTAAAATACTGCCGGTAATACTGGATTTCACAATATCGGTCAGACCTTCCCGCAGGGCAATCAAGGCAATAATTAACACCGTCGCACTGCCAAATACTGCATTAATTAAACCGCCGAGGGATGGCCCCGTCACAATGGCCACTTTTTCAGTAGCTGTGCTGAGAATAATAGACAGGGGAATAATGGCCCCAATCGAATACAGAAAGAGATAAACACTCTCCCAATGCCACCAGTTAGCGGCTAGGGAAAGGGGCATAAAAATTAAGAGTAGGAGTCCGATAATTTGTTCTAATCGGCCCTGGGGAAAATAGGAAAAAATCTTAAGAGAAGCAAACAAGCAAAAACTCCTGAATTATAACAATTTTTATCAAAGCGAGATATGAACAAGGGGCTTAATTACGCTTTTGGTTAAACTTGCTCGAAAGAATAAAAAAAGTTAAGACCCTTGACTGAACTCTAGCTCGTTGAGTATCATAGGGATGGAGCTCGGCTCAGGGGTAGTCGTAGGACTGCCGCACGAAACCGCACCAAGACTAAGGTAGCGGTTTTAGTGTTTCTAAGCAAAATTCTCAAAGCAGTAATATTTAATCCCCATCTTTTCACGGTTTTCAGGGGTTAAGACTGAATCAACTAACTTCTTATTTTGGAGAAGTTCCTGGAATGCCCTTTGTTGAGGCTGATCTTTAGATCGTGCGATGGGATACAAGCACAGGTCAGCAATTTGTAGAATGGGGTTATCCTTCGATTTACCCTCGATACCAGTAAGAACCTGTTGCATTTGGTTAGATGTTAGAGGTGAATATTTAGTGGAAGTTTCAGAGCTAAAGGGAGCTCCCGAATTTCTCAATTCGTTAAAATAACGGGTTATGAGTTTGTCCTCCTTTTTACCTACTTTTTCAAAATAAATAATCACTTCTCCATCCTGAAGAATGACATACTTGCCGACACGTTCTAACAAAATAGAGAATGCACTTTTCATCATTTCCCAGGTATTACTACCATAGCGTTCGAGATACCGATCTAGATAGCCTTGTCGAGAAACAACACATCCATGAACGATAATAGGACACTGAACAATCGTAGTCGTTAAGTCCTGTAAGAACTGATTTTGTTCATCTTCTGATCTAAGCCCTAGCCATGCAAAGTTTTTCTTTCGACTCCGAATTTCGTTGCCGTGTAGAGGAATACTTTCATCAATTCCCCAACGTTTTTTAAAGTCAGCAATTTGTAGCCGAATACGATTTTCATCCTGGTGCTGGATTAATACTCCCCCAACAGCAAAGTATCTAGCTGAGTCGTCGGGATTCGGCTTGGGACTACCACTCTCATCCATATAAAAAGCAAACGATTGACTCACAAAGATTGAACCAAGATAAAGGGACTGATCTGAAGAACCATCATACAATAATTTAATGGGCGGTTTGTTGTTTAATCAGTCCTTGTACGGGACAACATTAGCGCATAGTGACAAATTCTTCGGCAGACGTGGGATGAATGCCAACCGTTGCATCAAAGTCGGCCTTTTTGGCTCCCATTTTCACGGCGATCGCCACCCCTTGGATAATTTCAGCCGCATAATCGCCTACCATGTGCGCCCCTAAGACCCGATCCGTCGGTTGATGGATCACCAATTTCATCAGGGTTTTATTGGCTAAATTGGGCAAGGTGTAATACATGGGACGAAACTTCGTTTTATAGGTCTTAATCGCTTCGGCTCCATACTGGGCGATCGCCTGGGTTTCTGTTAGTCCCACTGTTGCGGCTTCTGGGGTAGAAAAAATAGCAGAAGGAACATTTTCATGGCTCATTAAGCGAGGTCGTCCGCCAAATTCAGTATCCGCAAAAGCCCGACCTTCATTAATGGCTACTGGGGTTAAATTAATGCGATTGGTGCAATCTCCGACGGCATAGATATGGGGTTGAGAGGTGCGACTTAATTCATCTACCACAATGGCATTTTTATCTACTTTTACACCGGCTAACTCCAGACCCAGTTGCTCTAATTTGGCTTGACGACCGGTGGCGGCTAAACCGATCGCCCCTGGGAAATCCACCGTTTCCACTTTACCTTCCCGTTCCAGTTGTAAACTTAAACCATCGGCAGTTTTTTCAATATTGAGGGGATGGGTCAAGGGAAGAATCTCGATGCCATCGCGGATCATCGCATCTTGAATTTCCTGGCGAATATCTTCATCAAAGCCCCAGAGAATTTTATCCCGGCGAATAATTTGGGTTACTTTCACCCCTAAACGGTGCATCACCCCGGCAAATTCTACGCCAATATAACCGCCGCCTAAAATCACTAATTGTTGCGGTAAGCTAGGTAAATGAAATAAGTCATCGGAAACAATAAAATGTTCAATCCCTGGAATATCGGGTTTGACGGGGTGTCCTCCTACGGCAATTAAAAGGCGATCGGCTGTCACAACTTTTTCCCCGACTTTAACTGTATGGGGATCTAAAAATTGAGCAAAACCTTGGATGACCTGTACCTGAGAATTATCCAACATTTTTTGGTAGATGCCATTGAGACGATCTACCTCATGGTTAACATCTTGGATTAATCTCGGCCAATCACAGACAACTTCCTGGGTCGGCCAACCATAACCGGTGGCTTCGTGGAAATGATCCGTAAAACGGGACGCATAAACTAACAGTTTTTTCGGCACACAACCGCGATTGACACAGGTTCCTCCCAACCGATCCAATTCAGCAATTCCGACTTTGGCTCCGTATTCTGCCGCCCGACGCGCTGTGGCAATCCCGCCGGAACCGGCACCAATGACAAACAAATCAAAATCAAAAGCCATAGTTTTCCTTAGAATGACGGAAGGGAGACAAGGCCGTTGGCTATCTCCTGATCATTGATCCTAACAAACAAGGGGAGCATTCACCGTGATGGTTTTGAGGATACGTCGCTTGGTCTATGGTCTGGGATGGGTTAGTCTGATGGGTCAGTTTTGCTTGGCTCCGGTCCAAGGAGCAGAAACTCGCTACCGTTCTCTGGTTTCTCCTCCTCTCCTCGCGCAAACCACCTGCCAAGCCCAATTAACTCAAAGGATTGACCGGTTACTGCAACAGTCCGACCTCGCTACTAGCTCTTGGGGGATTGTGATCCAAAATGCTCAGACCCAGGCGGTTTTGTATGAGTACAATGGCGATCGCCTTTTGGTGCCGGCCTCCAATGTCAAGTTATTAACCACAGGGGCGGCGTTATTAAAATTAGGGGCTGATTATCAGTTTAAGACACCGGTTTATGTTCGGGGTCAGGCTCCCTATTTATCCCAGTTGGTGATTGTGGGTCAGGGAGATCCGACGGTTACCACTGATTCCTTAAAAGCGGTGATTACTCAACTGCAAAATCAGGGAATTACCCAGATTCAAGAGTTAATATTAGTGGATAAAGTATCGCCCTCTGAGCGTCTGCCGGGAACCTGGGAATGGGAAGATTTAGTTTATTATTACGCGCCGCCGGTCAATCAAGCAATTCTGAATGAAAATGCTGTTACGTTAACGGTGAAGTCGGCCGGGCTGAATCAACCAACCCAACTGTTTTGGTCAGAGGCGATCGCGGGTCAACAATGGCAAGTGATTAATCAAAGTCGTGTCGTGGCGGAAAATCCGCGTGGTTTGGCGGTGCGGCGAGAATTGGCGACCAATCGGTTAATCATTACGGGAGAGTTAGTCCCCAATACCGAAGAGGCGATCGGATTAGCGATTCCTGATCCCAGCGGTTATTTTTTGGAAACTCTCAAGGTTTTACTTCAAGAGCAAAAGATTACGGTAAATCGTCTTAAAGTTATTACAGAGTTACCCCTTGATAAAGATTGGGTAAAACTAGCAGAAATTTCTTCTCCCAAACTAGGAGATATTATCACTAAAATTAATCAAGAAAGCAATAATCTTTATGCCGAAGCCTTATTAAACGTATTAAAAAATCCGGATGCTAACCAAAAGGAACCAATTTTATCCAGTTTTCCCAATACTAACTTATCTCTGTTTCGTCTCAAAGATGGTTCCGGATTATCGCGGCAAAATCTGATTTCTCCCCGTCTATTTACCCAGGTGTTATTCACCCTCAAAGATAATGTCGCCTATCGGGATTCCCTCGCCACATCGGGACAAAATGGCACTTTAAAAAATCGCTTTTTAAATACGTCCTTAGCGAATAATCTTCAGGGAAAAACCGGCACATTAACTGGGGTTTCCAGTTTATCGGGTTATCTCACCACTGCCACGCAACAACCGATTATTTTTAGTCTTTTAGTCAATAATAGTTTATTACCTGGGAGTAATTTACGGTCTGCTTTCGATCAAATTCTGTTATGGACGGCTCAGGATGGAGATTGTGTGCAATCCTTCTAGATCTGCTAACGCAAAAGCAGTTTCAGTGGGAATCGGGACTCCAAATTTTGCCAGTTTTCCTTCTTTGAGTGCGATCTTTCGATCATCAGGATAAGCTAATTGGACAGCAGTTTCCAGATAATTTTTTAGGGAATTAACACTCGCTTTTTACCAGTACCTCCTGAAGACAAAGAGAAAAGCCGCTTGGTCAACCTCTAACCCAGACTAGATCTCAGTCATGATACCCTCTACCTCGAAAGCATTGCCTCCCAAACGTCCCCAGGGATACAGCCAAGCCGCTAAAATGAAGACTGCTCTACTATCCCCCGTTTAGACCCGTGACCGAAGCCAAAAATTATAAAGACACCGTTAACCTCCCCCAAACCCAATTTGATATGCGGGCGAATGCCAGCCAACGGGAGCCTGAAATTCAGCAATTTTGGCAAGAGGAGCGGATTTATGAAACCTTAGCCAACGAAAACCCCAAAGATCTCTTTGTTTTGCATGATGGCCCTCCCTACGCCAACGGTGCGCTACATATCGGCCATGCGTTAAATAAAATTCTCAAAGATATTATTAATAGATATAAACTCCTACAAGGTCATAAAGTTCATTATGTACCGGGGTGGGATTGCCATGGTTTACCCATTGAATTGAAAGTTTTACAAAGCTTAAAACCCGGCGATCGCCAAGCCTTAACCCCCTTAACCCTCCGTCAAAAAGCCAAAGACTTTGCCCTCAAAGCCCAACAGGAACAAGCGGTCGGATTTCAACGCTATGGGGTCTGGGGAGACTGGAAAAATCCCTATTTAACCCTCACTCCGGAGTATGAAGCGGCTCAAATTGGGGTCTTTGGAAAAATGGCCCTGAAGGGGTATATCTATCGCGGTTTGAAGCCTGTTCATTGGAGTCCCAGTTCCCGTACCGCGTTAGCAGAAGCTGAGTTGGAATATCCCGAAGGCCATGTTTCTCGCAGTCTTTATGTGTCTTTTCCGATTACCCAAGTAGAGAAAAATGTTCAGGAATTATTATCCCCTTATTTACCGGATTTAGGGGTAGCGATTTGGACAACGACTCCCTGGACATTACCGGGCAATTTAGCTGTGGCTTTAAATCCCGAATTAACCTATGCCATTGTGGAAACCCATAAGCCCCTTTGTCAACAAAAATATCTCATTATTGCCCTTGATTTAGTGGAACGATTAACGACCCTTTGGGATTGTGAGTTAACGGTTAAAGCAACTATTTCAGGGGCCGATTTAGAACAGACAAAATATCGTCATCCCCTCTTTGAGCGAGAAAGTCCCATCGTGATTGGTGGGGATTATGTAACAACGGAATCCGGTACTGGGTTAGTCCATACGGCTCCCGGCCATGGTCAAGAGGATTTTATCGTAGGTCAACGCTACCATTTACCCATTTTGTCCCCCGTAGATGATGCCGGTAATTTCACTTCTGAAGCGGGAGAATTTGCCGGATTAAATGTGTTAAAGGATGCCAATGAAGCCATTATTCAAGCTTTAATTAAAGTCCAAGCTCTGGTCAAAGAAGAAGCCTATGAACACAAATATCCCTACGATTGGCGCACCAAAAAACCGACGATTTTCCGCGCAACAGAGCAGTGGTTTGCCTCGGTGGAAGGCTTTCGGTCAGAGGCTTTAACGGCGATTAAATCGGTTACTTGGATTCCAGCCCAGGGTGAAAATCGCATTACCCCCATGGTCAGCGATCGCAGTGATTGGTGTATTTCTCGACAACGGGCCTGGGGCGTACCGATCCCGGTTTTCTATGATGAAGAAACGAATGAGCCGTTATTAACAGAAGAAACGATCCATCATGTCCAGCAAATTTTTGCCGAAAAAGGATCGGATGCCTGGTGGGAATTATCGGTCGAAGAGTTATTACCGCCTAATTATCGCCAGAATGGCCGCCAATATCGCAAGGGGGAAGACACGATGGATGTGTGGTTTGATTCGGGATCTTCCTGGGCGGCAGTGGCCCAAACCAGACCAGAATTAAAATATCCCGTTGATCTGTATTTGGAAGGTTCCGATCAACATCGCGGTTGGTTTCAATCCAGTTTGTTAACCAGTGCGGCAGTGAATGGGATTGCCCCCTATAAAACCGTGTTAACCCATGGCTTTGTCCTCGATGAAAAGGGCTTTAAAATGAGTAAATCCCTGGGGAATGTGGTTGATCCCAATCAGATCATTAATGGGGGCAAAAATCAAAAGCAAGAACCGGCCTACGGAGCCGATATTTTACGTTTGTGGGTGGCTTCGGTAGATT
>JAYKIP010000041.1:0-3942 GCA_035286205.1 Merismopediaceae cyanobacterium | reverse complement strand
CCTTTATTTGATTAAATAATACTGGCTATTTAGTATTTTTTACGTTTTTGAGTAATTGGATCAAATTCAAATCTTTGATTAGCCTGGGTTTCACCATAAAGATTAAAAGTCACTAGGGGGTCATCGCCAATGGCTTCTATTTGGTGAATTGCATTAGAAGTAAAACTAATAATATCGCCAGGTATTAAAATAATGTCACCGGTGGAAATAATTTTAGTTCCTAGCTTTGGATCATAAACTTGTTGCCAAAAGGTATTTTTTTCCTGCCCTTTAAGAATAGCCACAACTCCCCAGGTTCCGTGATTATGGGCAGATGAGCTAAAACCTGGCGAAAAGGTGACGCTCTGAACCGTTAAAGGAAAGCCAATTTCATCGTAAAGATTAAGAACAGAAACTCCTGTTTTTTTACAAGGTTCGAGATATTGATTTTGAATCCAATAGGAATTAATAATTAATTTACGGACTAATTTACGAATAACAGGTAAGTAATTTTCTTCTGATTCCGTCGTATCTTTCAGATAAAATTGTAATATATCTTCTACCTCGGTTAAAAAGCGATGAAAGTGATAAGACTCCTGAAGTAAATTCCAAACACGATAGTCGGGATAAACTTGGGCAAATCCCTGATGATTAGCGATCCATTCTCTCCCTTTTTGTAGTAAATCGGCTGAATTGTTCATTGATCAAACGAAATCCCTCAGCATTTTTTTAATTTCAATATTATGCAATTCTTCTTGTCCAATCATTCCCCTGGCAAATTCTTCAAGATAAACGCTGGCGTTTTCCACAACACCTAAGAGATCTTTGTATAAATCTAACGCTTTTTTTTCGTGATTTAAACTTTCGGTTAAAATGGCTTTTAAATTATGCTGATTGGTTTCTTCAATCGGTGCAATTTTTAAACTGGGATGTCCTTCTAAACCCGTTAAAATACTTCCTGCTTGTTGGGCATGGAGTAAGGATTCTGTTGCTTGAGCTTCAAAAAACTGCACAATCGGAATACGATTGGGGCCTGTTACCATCAGAGAATAATGGGTATAGCGCACGACTCCTGCTAGTTCAAATTCCATTATCTGGTTAAGAATTTTAATGGTCGCTTCAGAATCAAGGTCTTTCATGCGGATAAATTTAAGGTAAATTGACAGTTTAGTTATTTTGATTGTTGGCTAATAGATCGGCGATCGCGTCGGGTTTCATGCCACTTAATCGCTGTTTACCAGGCATTAAAACGATATTAGGAGCCATGGAACATTTACCCAGACAACCCGTTTCTTGGATAATCACAGATTGAGCTAATCCCCGTGCTTCTAAATTTTGTTCAATGGCTTGACGTTGTTTTTGACTGCCTTTTTTTTGACAACCTGATTTTTGACAAATTAATAATTTAACTTTATTAGGGACGGGAGCAAGATGAGGCACTTTAGAGGCAATTAAGGGATTAATTTGCAGAACTTTTAAATCATTTTTTCCTGTTTTAGCAGTTAATTTAGATTTACCGATAATTTGAATCATTTGATAGGACTCAAGATCACTGGGTAGATTTTTCCGTGCTTTTTTAGAAATAGTCAAAATTAATTCTTTTTCAGGGGTGGCAATCTGTAGAAATTTACATTTTTTACCCTGCCAAATAAAACCTAAAAATTCCCCTTCCAGAATAAAAAGTGTGGTGTGTGATTTGGCTTTTTTGCTCATGGTTCAAAGAGGTTAACTTAACTTAACTTAACTTAACTTAACTTAAGATAATCGTTTAGCTTCAATCGTTTGGGGTAATTTAAACGGTTCTGTTAATAGAGGAATGGCTAATTCCCATCCATTGGCTAAGGTAAATACTTTACCTTCATCGGTTTCTTCTTGTTTAATCACTTCTTCTTCTAGGTCTTTTTTAGCGACATAGACGACGAGATGACCAGCACAATTGTTGCGTAACATGACTTTCATTAAGTTAATTCCTGATTTAATGAGATTTTCTAGCCCCCTAAATCCCCCTTGATAAGGGGGGCTAAATTCCTATCAGTAGCCTAGTCCCTCTTTTTAAGAGGGATGCCGTAGGCAGGGGGATCAAACTTCTAGGAATGCAAAGATATGTGTGTAAATGGTAGCCAAAAGGTGAATTTAGACAGCGACATTTTCGGCAGTTTCCATTTCTTTGGCTCGGCAGCCAACAACATAGCCTTTTTCAATAAAATGAATGGCATAAATATAGTAAGTTTGTAGAAAAGTACCGATACCGACAACATAACCCACGTCACCTTTTTTTGCAAGATGTTCGCCAATTTCTTTACCAGGAAAAGTGCCATCATTGCGAATTAACTTACAGATTCTTACTTTTTCACCCATTTCAAATTGAGGTGGGCTATCAATTTCAATCTCATTAGTTTGCATAGTTAATCTCCCGTTGTTTAACTAGACTGAGTAGTTCCTCTAGGGTTAGATTTCGTTTAATTTTTGTGGAAAAATGACGAACAGATTCTAGGAGCGATCGCAATTCCTCTTGGGCGAGAAAAATTCCCTGGGAAGCTAACATTTCTTCTAATAAATGCCGTCCTGAATGTTTACCGGCTAATAAACGACGTTGACCTCCTACCATTTCAGGGGCAAAGGGTTCATAGGTGAGGGAATTTTTTAACATTCCTGCCGTATGAATGCCCGATTCATGGGCAAAGGCATTTTCACCAACGATCGCCTTCCAGGGTGGGAGATTTCCTCCAGAAGCTTGCACAACTAAACGAGAAAGTTCCTTCAAACGAGCGGTATCAATCCCTAATTTAATGCCATAGATTTGCTTAAGAGCCATAACAATTTCTTCAAGGGCCGCATTGCCTGCTCGTTCGCCTAAACCGTTAACGGTGGTATTAACAGAAGTGGCTCCGGCTTTAATACCGGCTAAAGAATTAGCAGTGGCTAAACCGAAATCATTATGGGTGTGCATTTCCACAGGAATGGTTAAAAATTTCACTAAATGATGAATTTTTTGATAGGTTGTGAAAGGGTCAAGAATGCCCACCGTGTCACAGAAACGAAAACGAGAGATTCCCCATTCCTGAGCCGCCTGAATAACGTCTAATAAAAAGTTAGCATCAGCCCTAGAAGAATCTTCACCCCCAAGTGCAACAAATAAACCTTGGTCTTTGGCAAAAGTGATGGTATCCCGTAATTGGTTTAACATCTTTTGAGTTTGCCCTTGGAACTTGACCTCAATTTGAATTTGAGAGACAGGAATAGAAATATGAACCCGTTTTAAACCACAGGAAAGGGAAGCAGTAATATCTGATAAAACGGCTCGATTCCAACCGATTAAATCAGCCTTTAACCCTAAACCATTAATAGCGGTAATGGCCTCTTGTTCTGTTGGCCCCATTGCTGGAATCCCAACTTCGATTTCCTGGACTCCCATTGAGTCAAGCAGAGCGGCGATCGTGGTTTTTTCAGCGAGGGTAAAGGCAACCCCTGCGGCTTGTTCTCCATCACGGAGGGTCGTGTCGTTGATCTGGATATTGTTCATTGGCTCTTCCCACTTTAAACGAGGTTTGATCCCCCTAAATCCCCCTTAAAAAGGGGGACTTTGAGCTTTCCTTTTCTTACAAAAGTTGGACTTTAAACGATTGATTTCTCTAGTTCCTCCCTTTCAAAGGCTGCCGTGTACACACATCTTGGACAAGATACGCTATTTAGACTCAATCCCCCTAAATCCCCCTTGGTAAGGGGGACTTCAAACTGCTAATTTGTCTGTTTCCCCTCTTTCAAAGGGGGGCTAGGGGAGATTTCATAACTTGTGTGTACACAGTAGCTTTCAAAGGGGCATTAGGGGGGATAACTCTACCGAATTAAATCATAGGAAATATCCGTTTTCGAGGGGATATTACTGTTGCGATCTAATTCATCCAAAATGGTGTTAACAATCCAGTTCAATAGGTTAATCGTTCCTTGATAGCCATAGGTTGC
>JAYKIP010000040.1:0-3444 GCA_035286205.1 Merismopediaceae cyanobacterium | reverse complement strand
CAGGCGAACTGGGGGTCGGCCCGCGATAACGTGGAAATCGGTTCAGCCGGTGGGGGGATTGATGGCGGTCAATGGCAAATGCCGATGCCTTATCTGATTACCGAAGGGTTAATTACCAAAAATCCCCAGGGAATTCCGATGTATGTTTTGGCGATGTTAAACACCCAAGGTAATGGCATCGCGATCGCCAAGAGTCAGGAAGGCAAAAATATTAGTCTCGATGTGGCCAAAGCCAAGGATTACATCGTCGGTCTGAAAAAAGCCGGTAAACCCTTTAGGGCCGCCTATACGTTTCCGAAAGCCAACCAAGACTTTTGGATTCGTTACTGGTTAGCGGCCGGGGGCATTAATCCCGATACCGATGTCAACCTGTTAACTGTGCCTGCGGCCCAAACGGTGGCCAATATGAAAACGGGAACCATGGAAGGGTTCAGTACCGGTGACCCATGGCCGGGGCGGATTGTCAAGGACAACATTGGCTTTATGTCGGCTCTAACTGCACAAATTTGGCCCAACCATCCCGAAGAATATTTGGCAATGCGGGCCGATTGGGTAGATAAAAATCCCAAAGCGACCAAGGCCATTTTAAAAGCGGTGATGGAAGCGCAACAGTGGTGTGATAAGTCCGAAAACCGTAAAGAATTAGCCCAAATTGTTTCTAAAGCCAGTTATTTTAATGTTCCTGCCGAAGTTTTAGAACCGATGTTAATGGGTAAATATGTAATGGGAGATGGTCAGCCAGATATTGATGACTTTAATATGGCTGTTCGTTACTGGAAAACCGATCAAGGCAGTGTTTCCTATCCCTATAAAAGTCTTGATCTCTGGTTCTTAACGGAAAGTGTGCGTTGGGGTTTCTTACCCAAAACCTATCTGGAAAGTTCTAAGGCTTTGATTGATAAAGTCAATCGTTCTGACCTGTGGAAAGCGGCCGCCAAGGAAGCCGGTATTCCTGAGGCAGATATTCCGACCAGTGATTCTCGCGGGATTGAGAAATTCTTTGATGGCAAGGAATTTGATCCCGAAAATCCCAAAGCCTATCTCGATAGTTTAGCGATTAAGAAAACCTAATTGGGCTAAGAAGGTTATGAGTTAAGAGTGAGAGGGTTTTAGCTAATAGCAGATTTAAAAAGCTTGTCAATGTGATAAAAACCTTCCTAACCTCCGCCTCTAACCATTTATTCCCAAAACGATTTTCTTGGCCTTGATGATACCAATTATTTTTAGATTCACTTATCCTAGACTCTTAATTCATTTGGAGGAGCATTAAACAATGGCTACAACTTTAAGAACGACCCGCCCCAATGCCAACCCCTTAGCCAAGTTCTGGCGTAAAAATTCCCAAAATATTATTCCTCCAATTGTTGGTATTACAGGCTTTTTAGTCGTTTGGCAAATCCTTGCCGTAACCACTATCATTAAATTACCCCCGCCAACGGATTTAATTACCAATGAGCGGACACGCACCTATTTACTCTATCCTTTCTTTAATCGGGGCGGCACGGATGTAGGTTTATTCTGGCAAGCGATGGCCAGTTTGCAACGGGTGTTAATTGGTTACTCGTTAGCGGCGATTGTGGGCATTGGTGTGGGCATTATCATTGGTTTAAATTCGTTTTGGAATAAAGCGTTAGATCCACTCTTTCAATTTTTACGCACGGTTCCGCCTTTAGCGTGGGTTCCCTTGGCTCTGGCGGCATTACAACAAAACCAACCGGCTGCTTTATTCGTGATTTTTATTACCGCCGTTTGGCCGATTTTAATTAATACGGCTGTTGGGGTACAACAAATTCCCCAGGATTACATTAACGTTAAAAAGGTTTTACAGTTAGCACCCCGCAAGTTTTTTATTAAGATTCTCATCCCTTCGGCTTTACCCTATATTTTCACTGGTTTACGGATTGCGATCGGTTTAGCTTGGTTGGCGATTATTGCGGCTGAGATTGTGATGTCAGGGATTGTCGGGATTGGTTTCTTTATCTGGGATTCCTACCAAAACAATTATATCAGCGATATTATCTTGGCTCTCGTTTATATCGGGGCGATCGGTTTAATTCTGGATAAGTTAATGGCTTTTGTTCAGACTTTGATTGTGAAGGAGTAGATCCCCCCAACCCCCCTTAAAAAGGGGGGCTATGTTAAAAAAACGCTTAAAAAGGGGGGCTATGTTAAACAAACACTTAAAAAGGGGGGCTATGTTTTTAAGAACCTCTTTAAAAGGCAGGCAATTTCTAAAAGAATTACTGTGTATCGCTTTTAGTCTCTGGGCGAACGCCATGCACCCCTACCAAGGTTTTTCGTGACTTTCGTAATTATCAATTATCCATTGTTAATTATTAATTACCCTCTATTCCCTATCCATTTTTTCTTATTCCCTTTTAAAATTATGAGCGTTTTCGTTGCGGTTGATAACCTTGATAAGGTTTTTTCTCTCTCCGGTGGGGGTGAATATATCGCCCTTAAGGGAATTAACCTTCACATTCAAAAAGGTGAATTTATTTCCCTGATTGGTCACTCTGGTTGCGGTAAATCTACCCTGTTAAATATGATTGCCGGTTTAGATTTACCAACGGAAGGAATCATTACTCTAGAAGGACAACGGGTTAAAGATCCCGGCCCCGATAAGATGGTGATTTTCCAAAATTATTCCCTCTTGCCCTGGTTAACGGTGCGGCAAAATATTGCCCTCGCGGTGGATGAGGTGATGAAGGGAGCCAGTGACTCGGAACGTCATGCGGTGGTGGAAGAGCATATTGATCTGGTCGGTTTACGTCATGCCGTAGATAAGTTACCCAAGGAGTTATCCGGCGGAATGAAACAACGGGTGGCGATCGCCCGCGCCTTAGCGATTCGTCCGAAACTGTTGTTACTGGATGAACCCTTTGGAGCCTTAGATGCCTTAACTCGCGGGAATTTGCAAGAACAATTAATGCGGATTTGCGAAGAAAATGAAGTAACGGCGGTGATGGTGACCCACGATGTAGATGAAGCCGTTCTATTATCGGATCGCATCGTCATGTTAACCAATGGCCCCAATTCCAAAATCGGTGGTATTTTAGAAGTGGATATTCCCCGCCCCCGCAAACGGATGGAAGTGGTTAATCATCCCAGCTACTATAGTTTACGCAGTGAAATTATTTACTTCTTAAATCAACAGAAACGCATCAAAAAATTACGAGCTAAAAAAGTCACCAGTATCGCCCGCCATGGCTTAGAAAAAGTTAATTTAGAACTGGGCTTTGTTCCCCTGACCGCCTGTGCGCCGTTAGTGGTTGCTAAAGAAAAAGGCTTTTTTGTTAAACATGGGTTAGATGAAGTAAGCCTAGTACGAGAAACCAGTTGGCGAGGTATTGTAGATGGCATTGCCGGGGGTTATCTGGATGCGGCCCAAATGCCGGCGGGAATGCCCACTTGGTTAACGTCGGGAGGCCATCAGGAAGAATC
>JAYKIP010000039.1:0-12646 GCA_035286205.1 Merismopediaceae cyanobacterium | reverse complement strand
GAACGTCACATTAATCTTAGTCGCATTCAGTCACGACCGACCAAGCGATCCCTAGGAGAATATCTCTTTTTTATGGATTTGGAAGCCAGTCAATCCCAAGCGGTTTTGGTGGAGGCTCTGGAGGAGTTAAAAAAATATACGGAAGTGATTAAAATTTTTGGTAGTTATTCCATTTTATCCCTGGATTATGAGGCAGTGATTCAGGGAAATATACCATCCTAGCCCAATCATTGGTGCATCCCTAAAGGGTTACAATCCTTTTGCGGATTAAGTGAATCTATCCTCTGTATAAGCTTTGATGGGTCGAGGCTTAACGGTTTGCCAGGGATAACGAGGTTGTAGTTTATTTAACGGAAAACTACTTAATCGTTGTTCAATATGGGCTTTTTCTTCTTCGGTCAAGTTAAACATCGTATAAACCGCTTCATCAATTTGAGCCAAAATCGCAAAAAAGTCTAATTCGACCTGTTGGAAGCTCACTAAGCGTTGGCGATACTCTTGCATCAGTGACTGATAATCTTGAGGAATTAACAATTTTTGAATGATTCCCCTTGAAACTTTACTATCATCCTCTAAATTAAGGGTGAGTAATTTAAAAACCAATTCTGCTAAATCTTCATTGACTAGCTCAAACCAGAATAAACCAGAGCGAATAAATTGATGATCTAGACTTAATTCGGCAACCGTAACATCATCGAGACTCCAGTTAATAAAAGTCAATCCTAAATGTTGCTCTGATAATTTATAGCGTTTTTGTCGAATCCGTTTTTCTACTTCGGATAATAACCATTCTTCAGGATTGTTCTTGGCGATCGCCGCTAATCGGGCCATTTCATCATAGTTATTGCTTAATTGTTTCTCGATTTTAGAATCAATGGTTTTAACCCAGGGCAAAGCCTCTAAAGTTCGAGGGTAAATATGAGCATAATATCCTTGGATAACACCACTTCTTAAACGTACCGCCCAATAAAAACGAGCTAATTTACTATTAAGATAACTAGCGATAGCTTTAATTGAAACTGAATTGTCTTCTTTCGGTAAAGCAATGATAAGAGTATCAAGGGCGGCTAAAGATGGATTATCAACTAATGTCGCAAGAGGTACAGAGCCAATATTTGTGACTGCTAAAAATACGGATGGTCTTTGCTCTGCCCATAGACTTAATTTTCCGTTAGGGCGTTCTTTAACAACATCTAAATCAACCCACCCAACTGGTTCTCCATACCAGCCAATTGAGATATAGCGTCCAGCAATAACTTGGATAGAATTTTTACCCGTTGGTTCGGGAGTCACTTCCGCACCACCACGTTGGATTCCATAAGTAAACCAGAATGGACGATTATTACGACTAATTTGTTGGGCGACAGCTTCTTTCAACGGGACGATCATGTTACTATTGCCATTATTCCCATTAGGATAAAGTTTTTTCAGGATAGCAACATCATTCGGATTAACTAAAGGCAAAAGATAATCTCCCCAGCGACCCTCACTTGTATTACTCGGATCAATTGTTGTGACTCTTGGACTGATTTTTGTATCAAAAAAGTCTTTATACTTGATTTTGATCGGTTTTTCTTTTGTGGGCCAAGTAGAAGGAAGATAAAGTTCAATTTTGTCATTTTCTCTAGCTGGAACTTTTTCAATTATCAGTATCAAAGGAACACGAGCCACATCCCAAACTGGCTTATCAGTGAATTCTAACCAAACTAATTTCCTCAAAGCCGCCCCTTGACCCGGATAAAGCAACTTCCAAACCTTGGCCGCCGCTTCTGAATTGGCATAGCCCCCACTAACTACCATGCCTAAAAATCCCCCCTCTTCTAAGGATTCCGTTAAAGCACGATAGAGAAACACAAGCCCCGTATCCGCATTTTGTCCCCAAATTTGTTGCCATAAACCCCGCATTTCTTCACTATATTTAACCCGTTCAGCACGAATATAGGGAGGATTCCCTACAATATATTTCCATTTTCGACTATCTCGTTCTACTGAGCCGGGTGATAAGTATGTTTCACCCAAGAAAGAGAGTAAATCAATATCTTTCAGCACACTATTAAGATTATAAACATGAACCTTTGGTGGTATCGTTTGTTGTTTATATCTTAGTAATGCCCAGGTTAATTGAAAATGACTAATAAAAGCGGCAAAAGGATTTAAGTCAAAGCCCCAAACATTATTTTGCAATCCTTTAAAAATGTCATTCGGATCTAATCCCCTTTTTTGGGCATCATCCAACACACGATGAACATAACGGACTAAAAATGAGCCACTTCCACAGGCAGGGTCTAAAATCTTACCAGGCCCATGGCCAAAAATAGTTTGATCCAGTAGCCAATCAACAATGGACGCAGGCGTATAAAATTCACCTAATCGTTTCCGTTTAGCGGGTGGTAAAAATGACTGATAAATATTCCCTAAAATTTCCTCCGATAAGCCTGAAAAATCGTAAGCATTAAACCGTAAAATAAGACGCTGTAGAGCTTCATCTAACATCCCATTAGCCCGATAAATCCAATCAAATAGATTCTGTTCAAAAGGGTCTTGGTAAAGTCTTCCCACATCTTCACTAGTAAACCGCACTAAAGCACGAGCATCTCCCGTTAAATGATCCACAAACGCCGCCCAATCTTTTGGCCCTCCATTGGATAGTCGTCGTTTTTTTCCTAACCCTAAATCCTCTAACAATCGTAAAAATAGAACCCGTGCAATTAAGACCGCAACAGAATCAGAAACAAAAGCTTCTCGAATCCGTTCCTGAGCCTGTTTATTCGATTGAGCCGTCACTTCTCTGCCATACTGATCTTCAAACTGAGGAAAGATTTCGTTAAATAAAAAACGCTCAAAATTATACTTATTTTTTATACGCATCAAAGCACGAATTTGAGCTTCTCCTTTACCCACTAGATTACGGTTAATATCTGCTTTTTGTCTTTCATAGTCTTCATACTGTAACATTAATTTTTGCATAGCTTTCTCAGCCGCATCATTTAACTCCGCAAAACTATTTTGTAAATCTCTTTGTAATTGATTCAGTATGAGAGGATCATCTAATTTTAAATAAATGTAGGGAAACTCCCCTTCAATAAAAGTTGCCCATTGGTTCAGATGATTGGCTTGATTATGGGATAAAAATCGAAGCTTTAATTTTAAGTTTGTGAGGGTAATTTCTGATAAATTTAAAGGCTCTTCAAAACTGGGAACTGCTTCACCTGTTGGTAACAAAATCCACAAATAATGAGGAGTTAAAAATAAGACATAACGAGTTAGTCCTTCAACATATTTTCTTTTTTGTTGCCAAAGACTCTTTCTTCCTTTTAAGGTTGTTAACTCAGTATCATCTTTTTTTAAATCCCCGACGACCCAAGCAATTTTTTCATCCGTCAATAATTTAATATCTGGATAACCACTGACCGTTGCATCCTCTGTAATCACTTGATCCTTGGGATAATCCAATAAATCTGCTAAAAAATCGCGCACATCCGGATTGTAGGAGCGTTCGGGCCTATCCCAATTAAGATTTAGCCATTGACTTAAAGGATCGGATGATTTTTGAGATGACCGACGAGGGTTAGCCATAATTTTACGTTTTGTTAACCGAAGAATTAGCGATCGCCATTTGAGAGGAAAATTCTTGACCCCTCTTTTTCTTATACACCCGTCTCGCAACTATGGCACAATAAAAAAGTTATTCTCTCGCTCCAAACTGATGACTGAACCCCTCTCAACTCAATACGACCCCGCGATCGCCGAAGCCAAATGGCAAGCCGCCTGGGAAACCCAGCAAGTCTTTAAAGCGAATCCAGAACAGGGAGGAGAACCGTTTTGTGTGGTCATTCCGCCGCCCAACGTGACGGGAAGTCTGCACATGGGTCATGCCTTTGAAAGTGCTTTGATTGACACCCTGGTTCGCTATCATCGTATGAAGGGAGATAACACACTCTGGTTGCCGGGAACCGATCATGCCAGTATTGCAGTACAGACCATTTTAGAAAAACAACTCAAGGCCGAAGGAATTAATAAAAATGAGTTGGGTCGAGAAAAATTTCTAGCAAGAGCCTGGCAGTGGAAAACGGAATCCGGGGGAACGATTGTTAATCAACTCCGCCGTTTAGGGGTTTCTGTAGATTGGTCACGGGAACGCTTTACGATGGATGAAGGCTTATCTCAGGCAGTTAAAACAGCCTTTATTCAACTCTATGAAGAGGGCTTAATTTATCGTGGTAATTATTTAGTGAATTGGTGTCCTGAATCTCAATCGGCAGTCTCGGATTTAGAAGTAGAAAATATCGAAGTTGAGGGTCATTTATGGCATTTTCGCTATCCCTTAAGCGATGGTAGTGGGGAATTAGTGGTAGCCACCACCCGTCCCGAAACGATGTTAGGGGATACCGGGGTTGCCGTGAATCCCCAGGATCAACGTTATCAACATTTACTGGGTAAAACCATTACCTTACCTTTAGTCGGTCGAGAAATTCCGATTTTTGCCGATGAATTGGTTGACCCGGCATTTGGTACGGGTTGTGTGAAGGTGACCCCGGCCCATGACCCCAATGATTTTGCCATGGGGAAACGTCATAACCTCGCTTTTATTAATGTGATGAATAAAGATGGCACAATTAATGAACAGGGGGGAATGTTTGCGGGACAAGACCGTTTTGTGGCTCGTAAAAATGTCGTTAGAGCCTTAGAAGAACAGGGCTTTTTAGTGAAAATTGAGGCTTATAAACATACGGTTCCCTACAGCGATCGCGGCAAAGTACCGGTAGAGCCGTTGTTATCAACCCAATGGTTTGTCCAGATTGAACCGTTAGCGAAAAAAGCGTTAGATTGTTTAGATCAAGAAAATTCGCCGCGTTTTGTGCCGGAACGCTGGACAAAAACCTATCGAGATTGGTTAGTGAAATTAAAGGATTGGTGTATTTCTCGGCAATTATGGTGGGGACATCAAATCCCGGCCTATTATATCGTCAGTGAAACCGGGGGAGAAATTACCGATCACACGCCGTTTATTGTGGCTGAAAATGAGTCAGTGGCCCGACAGCAAGCGATGGAAAAATATGGCCCAGATGTTATTTTAGAGCAAGATCCTGATGTATTAGATACCTGGTTTTCATCGGGTTTATGGCCCTTTTCGACCATGGGTTGGCCGGCCCAGACAAAAGATTTGGAAACCTATTATCCCACGACAACCTTAGTCACTGGTTTTGATATTATTTTCTTTTGGGTCGCTCGGATGACGATGATGGCGGGTCACTTTACCGGTAAAATGCCCTTTAAGGATGTGTATATTCACGGTTTGGTGCGGGATGAAAAGGGCAAAAAAATGTCTAAATCCGCGAATAATGGCATTGATCCCTTAGTGCTAATTAATAAGTATGGAACCGATGCTTTGCGTTATACCCTAATTCGAGAAGTGGTCGGAGCCGGTCAAGATATTAGCTTGCAATATAATCGAGAAACCGATGAATCGGAATCGGTGGAAGCTTCCCGTAATTTTGCCAATAAATTATGGAATGCGGCTCGTTTTGTGATGATGAATTTGGACGGGAAATCTCCTGAGCAATTAGGCAAGCCTGATTTTAACCAATTGGAATTATGTGACCAGTGGATTTTATCGCGTTTACATCAAGTGATTGGTCAAACTCGTGATTATTTAGAAAACTATGGTCTAGGGGAGGCGGCCAAAGGACTCTATGAATTTATCTGGGGTGATTTTTGTGATTGGTATATTGAGTTAGTGAAAACCCGTCTTTGGCAGGAAGCAGATTCAGCTTCTCGTTTAGTTGCCCAACAAACCCTGGCGTTAGTCTTAGCGGATATTCTACGCTTATTGCATCCTTTTATGCCCCATATTACGGAGGAACTCTGGCATACCTTAACCCAAAAATCCGGTGATTTTCTGGCTTTAGAATATTACCCAGAAGATAACCCTAATTTCATTAATCCTAAGCTGGAAACGTCTTTTAGTGTGATTTTTGAAACCTTGCGTACTATTCGTAATTTACGGGCGATCGCCGACATTAAACCGGGAGTCAAAGTCCCGGTGATTTTACAAAGTGATGATGCTCAAGAATTAGAAAATCTGCGATCGGCTCGATCCTATTTAGTGACTATCGGCAAGATTGAAGCCTTAACTTTTACGGAACAAACCACTACCGAAGGTGTGCAATGTATTGCGGGAATTGTGGGAACCATGCAGGTGTTAATTCCCCTATCGGGTTTAGTGGATGTGGCCGTTCTTCGGGCAAAATTAGAGAAAAATTTAGCCAAAGCAGAAAAAGAAGTCCAATCTATTCAAGGACGTTTAAATAATCCGGGGTTTGTTAATAAGGCTCCCCAGGAGGTCATTGATGGAGCTAAGGCGACTCTGGCAGAAGCCCTCAAACAAGCTGAGATTATTCGGGAACGATTAGCGAAATTGTAGAACAAATCAAAATAGGTTTGTTGATCCTTCTCTAGGGATTACAAAAGCCACAGTAGGCGGGATCAGCAACCTGCATTTGTTGGGGAAAATAACGCTCTTCACTAAATTGACAACGTTGACATTCGTATAACTCGAATAAAATTAAAGAAGTGGGTGTGGAACACCAGCCGCAGGGTAAACCCGGTTGTTGACGGGTCACACTAAAGCCCGGACAAGCACATTGAGGACAGGATTTTTCTAAAATCTGAATTAATGCCTGGGTGGTTTCTGCAATGACCTGCATCCGCGTCGGATTAAATAACGCCCGCAAATCCGTTTCTAGGTGAATTTCTCCTGTAGTGGATCTTGCCATCAGCGTCTCAAAGGCATGTTTCAGTTCTGATTCCTGGGTAATTCCCTTAAAAATTTCCTTAAAAATCTCCTGGGAATCCGTACTGTGGGGCGTGGCCATCATCACTAATCCTTGCTGTGGAAAACCCACTTGCTCGGCAAAGGCTAAAACACTCGGCCAATCCTTCATGGTTTGATACTGATGATTGACTTTTTCGGAAATGATCTGACCCAAAAATTCTAAATTATGCTTTTGATCCCGTAATACTAAAATTTCTCGATCGCAGGTTATCCAGGGCAGGCTGGGATGAGGACAAAAACTGCCTTCACTGGCGATCGCCAAATCCGCCCCGGTCAGTTGTAACACCGCCTCAATTTTCTGCCTAGCGGTTTCGATCTGGGTTCCTCGCCGTTTAATATCACGGGTAAATGTACCAAATTGATCCGTATTAAAGCCCTGGGGAATCATTACTTCGACCCCCAAGCGTTCAGTGAGTAACGGGGCGATCGCTTTTTCCTTCTGGTGCATCGTGGCGATCGCGAGGATTCGACCGGCAAACCAGGAACGCAAACTCTCCGCCATAGCAATTTGAGACCTCTATCCTAAAAACCGTAGGACTAGGTTAGCAAAGGCCGTAAAACTCAGCAATCCGGCTGATACTTCCCCCAAAGTTGGGGGCCAGGGGGCAAAATGAGCAAACTTCCCCTAAAACGAGGGACAGGAGGCAAATAAATTAACCCAACCAACTCTTTAACCGTCTGGCCACCTGGGGACGACGTAATTTCCGCATAGCCTTACTTTGGATCTGTCGCACCCGCTCCCGTGAGAGATTAAACATTACCCCCACCTCTTCCAGGGTGTAACTGTGATTACTGGTTAGACCATAGCGCAAACAAATCACCTCCTTCTCCCGTTCCGTCAGCACATCGCTCAACACCTCGGAAATTTCCTGGCGTAGCATCGTCTCATTCATGCGATCCTCCGGTAACTGTAGCCCTTGATCTTCCAGTAGATCCACCAGTTCCGTATCCTCTCCCTTGCCGACACGATGATTTAAGGACAGGGATTGCCGCCGCAGTTGTAATAATTGCCGCAGTTGGTAGGGGGTAATATCCAACGCCGCCGCCACTTCGTGTTCCTGGGGATTGCGTTGTAAGGATTGTTTCAGCGATCGCTGGACTTTTTTGAGTTTATTCAGTTTCTCGACAATATGGATCGGTAAGCGGATGGTACGGGAATCATTGGCGATCGTGCGGGTAATGGCCTGACGAATCCACCAGTAGGCATAGGTCGAAAACTTATAACCCTTATTGGGATCAAATTTTTCCGCCGCCCGATTTAGACCGATCGCCCCCTCTTGAATCAAATCCAGAAACGGTACCCCACGATTGAGATAACGCTTGGCAATAGACACCACCAGCCGCAAATTCGAGCGAATCATTTTCCGTTTAGCCGTGCGTCCCCGATGGAGCCAGGTTTCTAACTGTTTCTCGCTACTTAAGCCCAAGTCCTGCGCCCATTCCAACTTACTCGGCGATCGCTGAAGCTGAACTGTCAACTCCTGGCGTTTCTCCTCCGCCTGCATCAACATTTGCACCTGTTGCGCCAACTCAATTTCCTCCTCCGGGGTTAGGAGAGGATAGCGAGCCATTTCCTTAAAAAACGCCCCAATGCTGTCATCACTCAAGGTTTTGCTGTACCCAGCTTCCGCTTCTCCCCATTCATTCATGAGATCCGTCAACGTGACCGTTGTAGTGGCGAGTTCAGAGGACGTTTCGGCCAGGGCCGTTGGGGAAGGGTCGGAAGATACCGTGATCCCTGAAGAAGAAAGGAAAAGCGATGGATTGTTCATAGAGGTCTTGACTCTTAACAGAGATAATGAACCGGGAAGATCTAAGCGGTGAAGGGAGTCACAAACAAAGCAAGCACCACATCAAACAACACAAGGGTCTTGGCCTGTATTGTGACATTAATTTTCAGAATCCTTTTTTTTTTAAGTTTTTTTTAAGTTTTGTCCTTGACATCTTGTTACAGAATTAACGAAATGGGGGTTTGTCTCAAAGATTTACAGGGATGATCGCCGGCTCTCCCCACCTCAAGAAAGGTCATTTCTCTAAGTTAAGAATTTGTAATATTTGTTCACCGAAAAGGGGGGTTAGGCAGAGCAGAATTTAACAAAGAGTTTGGGTAAAATATGTGTGAAAGAACACAAAACCAGGGAATTGTCTTGCTTTTCTGACCTAGGTTTGCTACCAAGTCGAAGTTGAGAGCCTCCGTCTTTTAGGGGGAAAACAAGAAGGAGGTTTTAACCTCCCGTGTGTTAGCATAAAAGTGCCTTAAGCTCACAGGATGAAAAACTCCGACCAAAAACGTGACCTTAAGGTATCAACCAAACCATGTAAAGCCACAGTTAGATTGATTTAACCGAGGGCTTTAGGGTGTTTTTGACTGCGCCAACATTGGATAACCAATGAAGCGTTGCGAAGTACGTCTTGAGACTGCGTAGCAACATCCGCTTAGAATCCATCGTTTTCAAAAGGTGGAGAAGTCAAAATCCAGTCGGTATTTCATTGCAATGCTATGACCCTTTCCCTCCCCGTCAGTACGGCTCCCGATCTTTGCTCTGAGGATTATTGTGTCTTGGGTCTCGCTACCTGTTATCTCAAGGAAGATGGCGAATTTTATGCCGTTGAGATTATTGAACCGATTCCCTCCGCGGCCTTTGAAGCGATTTTGAAGGGGGTTCCCACCTCGTTTCGTTGGGCGATCGCCTTACCCCTGGGTCAAGTGATCCAGCAGGATCAACCCCTAAAACCGGCGGCTTTTCCGACAACGGCCCAGTTCTGCGGGGATTTTGTGGATCGGGTGGTGGCCACGGTGCGTACCTATCAAAGTCGTCCCCAGGCCTGTCAGCATTTGGCGATCGGTGACCGCCGTGAGGATTTAAATTATTCCCTAGAGCGGAAACGGGTACTGAATGCGACTCATATTGTCCGCACGGAAGATAATGTGAAACAGCATCCCTTGACCCATCAGACGGTTTAAGGAGGTTAACCCTCGTTTCTCGTTTTTCTATCCTGTTCAACGAAATAATACAAAATAATACATAATAATAATATGCTGAAACTCTATGGTGCGCCCCAAAGTCGAGCGGCGATCGTGCAGTGGTATCTCGAAGAATTAAAGGTTCCCTACGAATTTGTGATGCTAAATCTGAAGGAGCAGGAACATCGTCAGGAGCCTTTTTTACAGATCAATCCCTTTGGGAAAGTACCAGCCATTACGGACGGTGAGATTAATCTTTGGGAGTCGGGGGCCATCCTGCTGTATTTAGCGGATAAGTACGATCCAGCGTCTGACGAAAAAACGAAGGCGGCCGGTTATCAGTGGGTTTTATTTGGCAATTCCACGTTAGCCAATGGGCTGTTTTTAGAACAACATCGGGAAAAGGAAATGCCCCGTTTACTCGGCGGTCTGAATACGCTCTTAAGTTCTCAGGATTATTTGTTAGGCGATCGCTTTTCGGTGGCGGATGTGGCGGTGGGTTCGATTCTGGCCTATGTCCCCATTATGTTAAAACTGGGCTTTGAGGATTATCCGGCGATCGCGGCCTATGTTCAACGGTTAATGGTGCGGGAAGGTTTTCAAAATTCCATCGGCAAACGCCCTAGTTAGGGATGACCCCAATGCCCTCATCCTTTCCCATTCAGGTACACCATCTCTCTTTTGGTTGGCAAGCCGAGCGACCGATTTTACAGGATTGTTGCTTGGCGGTTCCCCCCGGCCAATTTTGGATGTTATTAGGAACCAATGGCAGTGGCAAGTCAACTCTCCTGCGCTTATTAGCCGGGCTATTAACCCCAACCGCCGGGGAAATTGAGATTCAGCAACCTTTGGGGTTTGTATTTCAAAATCCCGATCATCAGTTAGTCATGCCCACCGTCGGAGCCGATATTGCCTTTGGGTTAGTGAGGGAAAATCTATCTCCTTTGGAAGTGCGTCAACGGGTTGCCGAGGCCCTGGCGGCCGTTAATCTCTCCAAAATGGAACGGCGGCCCATTTATGCCCTCAGTGGCGGTCAAAAACAACGTATTGCGATTGCCGGGGCGATCGCCCGTCATTGTGAAGTCTTGCTCCTAGATGAACCAACTGCTTTACTGGACTCCGATACCCAAAAAGAATTGGTGATTCAAGTACAAAAATTAGTTAAAAAACGGGGAATCACGGCTCTATGGGTAACCCATCGTTTGGAAGAATTGAATTATTGTGATGGAGCTTTTTTATTGGAAGCCGGGCAAGTCGTCGCCCAGGGAGATCCCCAATCTTTAAAAGAACAATTTCTTGCCAACAATCAAGAATAATTAAGATTGTGTATTATTGTGCATTTAACCCTTTAATCGGTACAGTTGCGTTAAGCTAACAAGACAGCCCATTACGGAAAACAGCCCATGGTCGTCGCTATTGCAGAAGCCCCTACCCTCTCCCTCGAAACCTTCTTGGCCCAGCCCGAAACCGAGCCAGCCCAGGAGTATTACCAAGGGATCATTACCCAAAAACCCATGCCTAAAGGAAAACATAGCATCATTCAATTTGAGTTAGCCTCGGCCATTAACCAACAAACCAAGTCTCAAAAAATAGCCTATGCTCTTCCCGAACTCCGTTGTACCTTTGGAGATCGCTCTATGGTGCCGGATATTGCCGTGATGCGCTGGTCTCATTTACCCAGGGATGAAAACGGGGAAATTGCTGATCAGTTTAGTCAAGCCCCGGATTGGGTGATTGAAATTTTATCCCCCGATCAATCGGTGACGTTATTGATGGAAAAAATCATTTTCTGTTTAAATCACGGGACGGAATTGGGGTGGTTAATTGATCCGGCTTGTAAATCCATTACAGTTTTTAGTGTGGGTTTGCCCCAAATTTATTTTGCAGAGACAGATCCCCAGCCACCTTTACCCGTGATGACGGGCCTTGAGGATTGGTCTATTACGGCCGCGACGATTTTTGCTTGGCTTCAGGTAGGCGATCGCCCTTAATTAGCCTGAAAGTCAATCCCATCATGGCGAAATAAAGGCGAAATAAAGGCAATCTTTCTGATTAACGAAGGGAGGTTGACTGGGGATCATAATGCAAAAGCGAAGGCTCAACCTCGGTAGAGACGGTTGGGGTCGTACATCCTATTAACACTTCGGCCGCATGACAGCCTTTAACTAAATCAATGCCTACCGCACATTTCACCAGATACAACACAACCGGCAGGAAGATGACACCGATTAACCAAACTTCACGATACTGGGGTTTAGGACGATGGAGTGAGTGAGAAACGGCAAAAGCTCTGTTACGACGGGGCATCGGGGCTGTCTGGGCAAGGTTTTAGGTAACTGGGACTCACTATCTCAAATTTTTGAAATTTTTTCATCGCTATAAATCGGGAAAAGGTAAACAACCAGGGAGCGACCTTGCGTATTTTTACGGAGAAAGGGCCGTTAACGGAGGATGCTCCTCTTCCCTAGGGGAGAAAGATCTGTATAGTGAAGGCTAGGATTTTTTGCTCATTGATCAACTTAGATAACGATGGCTGACTTACTCACCCCCGCAATTAGCGATCGCATTTGTAAACACATGAACGAAGACCACGCCGAGGCGATCGCCCTGTACGCCCAGGTTTTTGGTCAACGTTCCGACACTGAAACGGCTCAGATGTTAGCCATTGACCCCCAGGGGATGGATTTAAGTATTCAACGTCAGGGACAACATGAAACCATTCGCATCACCTTTGACCATACCCTACAAGATTCTGAAGATGCCCATCAAACCTTGATTGCAATGGTGCGTCAAGCCCGCAGTCAGTAATTGGTGTCCAGAAACTATCGCCATTCACCCTGTAGAAC
>JAYKIP010000038.1:0-7432 GCA_035286205.1 Merismopediaceae cyanobacterium | reverse complement strand
TCACTGCTTGACCTTGGCTCGAAGCTTGGCCGTTCTCTCATTAGCTTTACTTTGTAGTTTGGGGTTAACCGCCTGTCAAACCCCGACCGCTCCCTTAGAATTTGCCCCGGATGGTGAAATTGTCCAAAAAGCCTTAATTTTGGCCCTAAATCAAACCCAAACGCGCCTCAGTCAACAATTAAAAACGGCTCCTCCCGTTCTCGCGATTGATCATGTCAACGTCAAGGAATTAGAACCGATTGTGATCAATGATTTACCGGCCTACCACCTGACCGGGCGTTACGATGTCACCCTGACCCTCCCCCGGCAAACCGTCACCCAAAAACAAAACGCCTTTGAGCTATACCTGCAACGTCAAAGCGAAGGCAAAAGTTGGCGATTACTACAACGGGAGGCCAATCCCCAAGCCGCCAGTCAGTGGAAAAGCTATTTGATCGCTCCCTAAACGGGGGTAATTTTGGGGAAAAAACCTCAGAAAAGGCCCGATCACGATTACGATTGAAGAACAGCCCTGCATTTGCTTGGCCAACTTCCCTGTCCAGAAGCCTATTTGGAGAACTCCCATGCCCCAAGCCGTCGGTGTCATTCAAACCCTCGGATTTCCCCCTGTATTAGCGGCCGCTGATGCCATGGTTAAGGGCGGCAGAGTCACCCTGGTGTACTATGATTTGGCAGAACGAGGGGAATTTTTAGTGGCGGTGCGAGGCCCCGTCTCGGAAGTCAATCTGTCGGTGGAGAGGGGTCTCAAGGCCGCGGCTGAAACCCCTGGGGGCGAAGTGGTCAGTCACTACATTGTGCCGAATCCCCCGGAAAATGTCCTGGCGGTACTGCCGCTCGAATTTACCGAGAAAGTTGCCCGTTTTCGCACCTAACGCTATCGCCTTTTGTCCCCTCCTTCCTTTATAGTAAACAGTCAAGAGAGACTATCAGGAAGCGAAATCGCCATGTCCCAGAAACCCATCGTTGTTGCCCCCTCAATTTTATCGGCTGATTTTAGCCGTCTCGGAGAAGAAATCCAAGCGGTTGATCAAGCGGGAGCGGATTGGATTCACGTAGATGTGATGGATGGTCGTTTTGTTCCAAACATTACGATTGGCCCCCTGATTGTGGAGGCGATTCGTCCCTACACGAAGAAACCCCTCGATGTGCATTTAATGATTGTCGAGCCGGAAAAATATGTGGCGGATTTTGCCAAGGCGGGCGCAGATATTATTTCGGTTCATGTGGAACACAATGCGTCTCCCCATTTACATCGTACCCTGGGGCAAATTCGGGAATTAGGGAAAAAAGCCGGGGCGGTGCTGAATCCTTCGACTCCTTTAGATTTTCTGGAGTATGTGTTACCTCTGTGTGACCTGGTGTTAATTATGAGTGTGAACCCTGGGTTTGGTGGTCAAAGTTTTATCCCAGAAGTGGTTTCCAAAATTCAGCAATTACGCAAGATGTGTGAGGAGAAAGGTTTAGATCCCTGGATTGAAGTGGATGGCGGTCTGAAGCCCGGCAATACCTGGCAAGTTCTCGAAGCGGGGGCCAATGCTATTGTGGCGGGTTCGGCGGTGTTTAATGCCCCGGATTATGCGGCGGCGATCGAAGGGGTGCGTAACAGTAAACGCCCGGAACGACAATTAGCCACTGTCTAATCTCTTTCAAGTATTTTTGACGGGGGCCTCCTCTTCTATGCCCATGCAATCCATCCTTTCTGTAATGTCAACTAGAGCAAACTAATTGAGATTGATGAACAATGGCCAAAACCTTAGCCGAAATTTTGCATGGTGCCCCCGTAGATGGGGAAGAGGTCAGACGGGTTAGCGGAATATTAGTCTTTGAGCGGGGATTTCGCGGGCCGCATTTTATTAAGTTTGCCTGTTTGTTGGTACTCGCGGCTAGTATTGCAACCTATGGGCTTCTCGGTGATTCGTTGGCGGTGGTGATAGGTGCCATGATTGTCGCGCCCTTGATGTTGCCGATTATGGGACTGGCTTTCAGTATTAGCATCGGCGATCGCCGTAAAATCATTAACACCTTGCTCATCAGCTTGGCGGGAATTGCCATGGCGGTGGGAGTGGGATTTGTCCTGGCATTACCGATCGCCCAGGTGACCCAACCGGAAGCGATCCAACAGATCATGAACCGCACATCACCGCATCTGCTCGACCTGATGGCCGCCTTGGCCACGGGGTTAGCCGGAGCCTTTGCCCTGTCGCGTCTGGATGTTTCGGATACCCTGCCGGGAGTCGCCATTGCCGTGTCTTTGGTACCACCGCTCGCCAATGTGGGAATTTTGTTGGCCCTGGGCAGACCTGAGCTTGCCTTTGGTAGCCTACTTCTTTTTGTCACCAACTATGTGGCGATTCTGTTAACCGGATCCCTCGTTTTTATGGTCATGGGATTTCGTCAGGCCGCCCTATCGCCCTTCGATGTCCGGGCCCGACGGCGGAGTTTGATGATCGCTTTTGTGGCCTTACTGGTTATTATCATTCCGCTCTCCGCGACCAGTTATCAACTCATTGTTACTAACAAAGTCTCTGCACAAATCTACGCCCTGGGCCAAGCGTGGCTGAAAGGCTCTGGATACCGGCTCATGTCAGTGGATGCCGAAACCACCGATAGAAGTGTTAATCTCCTTTTGATGGGTGATGGTGAGCTACCGCCCCTCAACAAGCTGGAAGAGCAGGGCCGGGACATCCTATTTGGCCGTACCCTCCGTCTGAAAGTGGTTGAATCGCAAACGATCTATGTCGGCCCACCGCCCCGTTAAAGTCGAGTTACTGGTTTGGTTTTTTGGGGATAGTTTTTTGGGGATAATTTCAAGTAAGTTCGGGGATTTTTCTCGGACTTCGTAAAAAAAATTAACAATTGTGGCTAAAATGGAGCCAATGTCTTCATTTCTTAACCCAGTATTAACCCATGCCCCAAACTCCCTGGACAGATAACGAATCAGAGCAAGCCTTTGATCCGCTTGATTCCTTGATCGCAGATTGGCTTGATCCCGATGCGGCAGAAGACGATTTTAGGAGCGATTTTTTCCAGGGAATGGCCGGTCGTCGTAAAAAGGCGGCTTTTGTTTTAATGGCCATCTGGAGCTTGGTGATTGTTTTACATTCAGTGAGTTGGGGTTATGGGATAGTCTTGGGCCTAGGGGGGCTGTTATCGCTTCAGGCTTTGCGGTTAATGGCGGCAAAACCAGAGCCTTTGTTATCGCCTTTACCCCTGGAGACGCTGACGGTTTCGGAAGTGCCGAAGGTGTCTTTGCTCGTGGCGGCCAAAAATGAAGAGGCGGTGATTCAGCCGTTAGTGGAGCAGTTGTGCCAGTTGGATTATCCGACGGATCGCTACGATGTGTGGATTATTGATGATGCAAGTACGGATAAAACGCCGCAAATTTTAGATGAATTGGTGAAACGTTATGCCAATCTTCAGGTCGTTCATCGGCCGGCGGGTTCCCAGGGGGGCAAATCCGGGGCATTAAATGAGGTGTTGGCTCGCTGTGCGGGGGAGATTATTGGGGTGTTTGATGCGGATGCCCAGGTACCGGGGGATTTATTACGCGAGGTGGTTCCCTACTTTGCCCAGGAGAAAATGGGGGCGGTACAGGTAAGAAAGGCGATCGCCAATGGGGATGAGAATTTTTGGACGAGGGGTCAGGCGATCGAGATGGCCTTGGATACCTATTTTCAACAGCAACGGATTGTCACGGGGGGCATCGGCGAGTTACGGGGGAATGGCCAATTTGTGGCCCGCGAAGCTTTAAATCACTGTGGCGGTTGGAATGAAGAAACCATTACGGATGATCTGGATTTAACCATTCGTCTGCATTTAGATGATTGGAAAATTGGGGTTTTACCGATCCCTCCCGTACAAGAAGAAGGGGTGACAACGGCGATCGCCCTGTGGCATCAACGCAATCGCTGGGCAGAAGGGGGTTATCAACGCTATTTAGACTATTGGCGACCGATTATGGGGCAACCCCTGGGCTGGCGGAAAAAGCTGGATTTAGTCTCCTTTATGTTGATGCAATACCTATTGCCCACCGCCGCCATCCCGGATTTGGTGGTTTCCTTAATCCGTCATCATTGGCCGATTTTGACTCCCTTAACCTACGTGGCGATCGCCTTTTCAGGTTGGGGAATGTATCACGGTTTGCGTCGTTTAGAAGAGCCGGGGAGGCCCCTACATCAAATTTTTCTACGTCTAGGTCAGACGATTTTAGGAACGTTGTATATGTTGCATTGGTTGGTGATTATGCCCTGTGTCACAGCACGAATGGCGATCCGTCCCAAACGCTTGAAGTGGGTGAAAACGGTGCATGGCGGCCATCACGAATCTACCTTGGAATTGGGTATGAGAGATTAGGCTTGATCAGGATTCCCTTCGATTTCCAGTATCATTTCTACGGGTAAATTTAAGGTTTCGACGAGACGCTGATAGGCTGTCCATTCCCAATCCTGGGCCGTGTGAGTTCCCAGAATTTGACGGCTGATGCTCAAAATCAGTTTGCGCTCTTCGAGGTTAGGAATGTCCTGCACAATGGCTTCTAAATCAAACTCGCCACCCTGTAATAAATAATCCTGTAATTCCTGTTTTAATTTTTCCTGTTCTTCCGGGTCTTGGGCAAAAACCTGGCTCAATTTTTGTAAAATAATCTCTTTTTCTTCAGGGGTAATTTTGCCATCGGCATCGGCCACCACAGCGATCGCCCGTAAAATTTTCAACTGGTGAGGGGAAACCGTTGGTTCCTTGCCCAGATAGACTTCAATCACCCTGGGATCATTTTGAATATCGTCCATGGTTCCCTCACAGAGGACAGAACCTTGGTGCAAAACCGTCACTTTGCGGGCAATCTGTCGCACAAACTCCATATCATGTTCAATGACAATAATGGAATGACTTTCCGCTAATTCCAAAAGTAGAGAACCCACATTTTCGGTTTCTTCATCAGTCAGTCCCGCAACTGGTTCATCTACTAATAAAAGATCCGGGGATTGGGCCACTAACATCCCAATTTCTAAGCGTTGTTTTTCCCCATGGGATAATAAAGCCGCCGATAATTTTGCCTTCGCCGTTAAACCAATCGTTTCCAACAGGCCCGCCACACTACGAGACTCCGTGGCCGACGGTTTTTGAAAGAGAGTCGCCCAAACACTTTTTTGCCGATTCACCGCCAAATCTAAGTTTTCACTGACGGTTAAATTCAAATACACCCTGGGAGTCTGAAATTTGCGCCCAATTCCTAAACAGGCAATGCGGTATTCGGGAATTTGACGGAGATTTTTTCCCTTGAACAGAACTCGGCCCTTAGTCGGTTGGACTTTGCCGGTAATCACATCCAAAAAGGTGGTTTTTCCCGCACCGTTGGGGCCAATAATGACCCGCAATTCCCCCGCTTCCATACTAAAATTCAACTGATTGAGGGCTTTAAAGCCTCCAAAGCTCACGGTGAGGTCTTGAATTTCTAAAATGTTGGCCGTCATGGCAGTGCTTGGATAAAATCTTTGGTCAGCCTATCGTAGGTTTTCCTGCAATAACTGTGTTATAGATAGCAGATTAATCCCTCGGATACTGCTTCCATCAGGGATCAAAAAAGCGATCGCCCGGTAAAACCCATCAGCGATCGCCCATCTATCGGGATGAAGAGTCAAAAACAGCGTAACGTTACTCGCTAAAACCGCTCCCCATCAAGATGTCGTTATCCTTGGCAAAGCCCGAATAGGCTTCCATACCGTGTTCGCCAATATCCAAACCCATCATCTCTTCTTCTTTCTTCACCCGGACACCCAGGGTCTGCTTCAGAATTAACCACAGAGCCACGCTAAAGGCGAGAGTAAAGGCTCCAACGGCCACAATCCCGATAATTTGATTGAACAGTTGACCAATGCCCCCTCCATAGAACAAACCAGCAACGGCTCCTTCGGCAGGGGCGATCGGGTTTTTCGGATCAGCAAAAATACCTACGGCGAGGGTTCCCCAGACACCATTGACCAGGTGAACGGATAAGGCCCCCACTGGGTCGTCAATTTTCATCCGGTCAAAGAAAGCCACTGCATAGACGACAAAAATACCCGCTAAAGCCCCAACAATCACGGCTCCCCAATAGCTGAAGACATTACAACCGGCCGTTACTCCGACAAGACCCGCCAAGATGCCGTTAATCACCATACTGAGGTCTGGCTTACCGTCTTTATACCAAGAGGTAAAGGTGGAGGTAATCCCCCCGGCGGCGGCGGCCAGGTTAGTGGTTACGGCAATATAGGCACAGGCTTGATCGGCGGCTAACTGCGATCCAGGGTTAAACCCAAACCAACCAATCCACAGGATTAAACAACCCAAAGTCGCAATACTCAGGTTATGGCCGGGAATGGCTCCGGGACGACCATTGGAATATTTGCCGATTCGCGGCCCCAACACATAGGCTCCGACCAGAGCCGCCCAACCGCCAACGGAGTGGACAACGGTGGAACCCGCGAAATCTTTAAAGCCTAATTTATAAAGCCACCCTTCCGCCGCCCAAATCCAGTGACCAGTAATGGGGTAGGATACCGCGACTAAAATGACGCTGAAAATCAGGAAGTCAACAAACTTAATGCGTTCAGCGACAGCTCCCGATACAATCGTGGCGGCCGTTCCCGCAAAGGCCACCTGGAACAGGAAAAAGACCGGAATGGGTAAACCGTCCGGAAAGGGGCTTAAGCCATAGACTTCGGGGGTTCCACTGAGAAACCAACCGCCGGACCCAATAATGGAACTCACCGAGGTGCCAAACATCAGGGAGAAACCAATACTCCAAAAGGCGATCGTCGCTAAGGCAAAGACAATGAGGTTTTTCGTGAGAATATTCACCGCATTTTTTTGCCGACAAAGGCCCGCCTCTAACATGGCAAACCCGGCGTTCATAAAAATCACGAGAATAGACGCGATTAAAATCCAAATGGTGTTTAACGTCCCTTGGAGGGTTTTAACATTACCATTGACGTTTTCAATAGTAATCTCAACCACCTCAGAGCCTTGGGCCGCGACCGCCGTATGCCAGACCACGACGATTAAGGCAGTTAAAGGAATGCAGGCCAACCAGTAGGGAGAAAAATGAGACGTTAGCCAGTTTTTGGACGGCTGTTCCCAAGTCTCAGAAGCCTTCTGGAACCCTTCAGACCATGACCGTTGAGATTGAGACCTTGAAGCGGACTTAAGTAGTAGTTTTGACATCTTAGGGTCATTCATATATTCTAACGAAGAGCTATACTGCCAGGGACTATTTCCCTAATCAGTAGAAAACCTTGGCGGTTTGCTCAAGGAGTTAGGGGGGAAATCTTGTCTCTATTTCGACGAATAGAAATATTTAAGATTTTGTAGGATTATTTAAGGTTTTAATCATCGTTTCTGTATGTTTTGTTACTGAAGTCTAGAGAGTCGTCTAGGTAACTGTTGGGATGATGGT
>JAYKIP010000037.1:0-4871 GCA_035286205.1 Merismopediaceae cyanobacterium | reverse complement strand
CCCACCCCCAACACACCTAAAATTATGGGCAATGGATTTTTCATATTGTCGAGTCGCGGAATCAGCATGGCCTCGATGACAGCCGTTTTCTTAAATAGTTTCAACTATCCTAACTTTAGATTCCCCTCAATTGACCAACCGCCTAAGAAATTTCCTAACCTAATGCTGGATCACCAGAGAGAAATGAATAGCGTTCAGCATTAAGCATGGTTTTGATCTTTGGCAGTCTGTAGAACTTTTAGCATGGTATCGGCGGCTGCATCTGCGTCATAGGGAGACCACACTGGATAAGCTTGATCCGGTTTAATCAAGCCGACCTCTTGCTGAGCAAGTTCAGAGATTAGCAGTTGCATAATGTAGAACTTGTCTGAACGACTTAGCCCTCTCAACGTCGAGATAAATTCTGATGAAACCATTTTAATCACTTCAGTTTAGTGTAGGTTTATTGAAGAATGTTTATTGACTGAATTTACAGTTTTTAATATAACAATTTTCATGAATTTTGACTATAGAAAAGATTTAGATGCAGTGAATTTATCCTGAAAACTGGTTTAAAAGCTGGAGAATTTTGCGGATTTGTGTTGTCAGTAAGGTTTTACGGTAGGTATCCGCCGCTTTCTTGATCATTTCTGCCTGGGTCGGATAGGGATAAATCATCTTAGCCAAAGCGTTCAGCCCTAATTTTTGCGTCATCGCCAGGGTAATGGTAGAGAGCATTTCCCCGGCATTTTTGGCCACAATGGTCGCCCCTAAAATTCGATCCGCTCCCATGGGATAAACGATCTGTATAAATCCGGCGGTTGCTCCATCTGTTATCCCCCGGTCAACGGCAGTTAAAGGAATGCGAATTTCCTGGACGGAAGGGTTTTGGCTCTGGGCTTGCTCTAGGGTTAATCCCACCTGGGCAATTTCTGGATCAGTATAAGTTACCCTGGGTATGATTAAATTACTCACTTTCGCTTTTCCCCAACCCCAGGGAGAAAACAAGCTATTTTTAATCACAATTCGGGCAGAAGCATCGGCGGCATGGGTAAATTTTTCTGTGAGACAGACATCTCCCGCCGCATAGATATGGGGATTGGTTGTCTGTAGATAATCATTAACAATAATGCCTTTTTGCTGATCCCCTTTAACCCCGACTTTCTCTAAATTTAAGCCTTCGATATTCGGCGATCGCCCTGTGCAGACTAAAAGGGCATCAACGGTGATGGTGTCGGAGAGGGAATCGGTTTGATAGTGCAGAACTTTACCCTGGGTAGTTTGCTCTACTGAGTTAATCTGACTCTTGAGAATGAGTTTAATCTCTTCCTGGGAGAATTGGGTTTGTAATAGTTCCGCCGCCGCGAAGGTTTCCCGATTTAAAAGCGAAGCATGACGATGAAAGAGGGTCACTTGAGAGCCTAAACGTTGGAAAGCCTGGGCTAATTCGCAACCAATGGGGCCTCCACCAATCACTGCTAAACGAGCCGGTAATTCAGTTAAAGAAAAAATGGTTTCATTTGTGAAAAATTCCGTCTTGTCTAAACCGGGAATTGGGGGATAACTGGCCCTGGCTCCCGTTGCAATGACCGCCTTACGGTAGGTTAAAACTTGGTCATTAACTGCAATTTTTGAGGGTTCTAGGAAATGGGCTGTTCCTAAAAAAACATCAATGCCTAACGCCTGAAACCGTTGGACAGAATCCTGATGGCTAATCTCTGCCCGAATTTTTCGCAGACGTTCCATTACCTGAGCAAAATTAACCTGAACCTCCTTTACTTCAATCCCCAACGTTTGAGCTTGCAAAACTTCGGCGATCGCCCTGGCTGACCGAATTAAGGTTTTTGAGGGAACACACCCAAAATTAAGACAATCTCCCCCGAATAAATGCTTTTCGATGAGGGCAATTTTTAAACCAATCCCTAACCCGGCGGCTCCGGCCGCGACGACTAACCCGGCAGTTCCGGCCCCGATCACCACCAAATCATAGCGGGCTTGGGGAGTGGGATTAATCCAGTGGGGGGGATGTACCCGTTCGATTAAAATTTGATTGTAGGTATCCTGGGGCCACACAGAAACTGGGGTCATAATTCCTCTTGTTGAAGGGTTTGATTCAGGGCTTGGCGAGCAATTTTTGTACCGTACCAACTCACTGCAATCGTCGCTATTAATCCGATGATGCGTAGTGACCATAATGCCAGAGGGTTAGCCGCATTTTGAGTCGTATTCAGAGTCGCCAAATTACCGGCTAATGAGCCTAAATAAACGTAAGTTATCGTGCCGGGAATCATTCCCACCGAGCCGAAAATATAATCTTTAAGGGAAACCTTCGTCAAACTATAGGCATAATTTAATAAAATAAAGGGAAAAAGGGGCGATAAACGAGTTAATACTACAATTTTAAATCCGGATTGTCCGACCGCGTGATCAATGGCTTGAAATTTGGGATTCCTGGCGACTTTTTGCGCGACCCAATCCCTCACAAAATAACGACCCACTAAAAAGGCCGCTGTCGCTCCCAGGGTAGCTCCTATCAAAACATACAAAGAACCCCACCATAATCCAAATAAAACGCCCGCGCCTAGGGTTAAAATCGTCCCCGGAATGAATAAAACTGTTGTCATTACATACAGTAAAATAAAGGCGATCGCCGCAATATTACCTAAACTATCAATCCAATCTAGGGTATTTTGAAGCCAGATTTGAGGTGTTAAAAACAGTAGGAACATCATCTTGAAGGGCGAACAATGGACTAAATTTCACTGACGTTGGGGGATGGAGCCGTTAGCCAAAGGATAGACTGAGGACACACATTTTGCCAGTTCTGGAGTTTGGCTTGGATCATGGCCAAGTACTGAGGATTTTTTTCTAACAACACAAATCGCCGGTGTAAAGCCGCCGCCACTTCCCCAACGGTTCCGGAACCGGCAAAGGGATCTAACACCACATCCCCTTTAAAGGAATAATAACGAATCACCTTTTCTGCTAATTCTTTAGGAAAGGCCGCTGGATGTTTAGAATTAGTCGCTGGGTTAATTCTCCAAATATTCGTGCGTTCGTAGTCATCCCCAATTTTGGAATCTTCGATAATTTGCCTATCAGGATGATTGCGAATAAACCAATCAATTAAAACATCACTTTTTTTACGATAAACTAACACATATTCGGTCACAGGAACCGCTTTATACTGCAAGGGATTACGATCAGCCGCAAATCGTCGTCCTCTACCGGTTGCCCACCCGGCTCCTTCCGGCTTCACCCAAATAATATCATCAATAAAATCATAACCTTCTTCGATAAACAAGCGATGAAAATCAAAGGGAACAGCAATTCGTTGGGAGGATTGATTGCGGGAAGCCCGACGTAATAAAACGGGAGAAATATTAATTACAAAAAAACGTCCCTCGACCAAGACTCGATGACATTGACGGATAATCTGACGCATTTTTAATAGATATTCGTCATACTCGGCATACTCGGAATATTCAGGGCGGGCATTAAAATAGGGGGGAGAAGTAAAAATCAAATCTACACTTTCTGCGGGCATTTCTTGAATCAGATTCTCCGCATCTCCTAAGCCAATAGTATTCCTTAAATTTGACAGTTTATAATCTTTTTTCTGCTTTTTACAAGTAACAACTTTTTGTTTATCTTGTTTTAAAAGACGGGCTTTAAGCAATTCTGGTTTAGTCGTCTTTGAGACAAGGATTGCCGTGCTATAAGCATCAATAACAACCTCCCCAATTTTAACATTCCCCTGGGTACACAAAGACACTCGCCAATAATCGTAACGGTCATCAATTTCCGGTAAACCCAGTTCAATCCCTGAAATGAGATGACAGTCTTTGAGCCAGGCGGTGACAATCTTTTTGGCCTGCTGGGTATTAATAACTCGATAATCTCGACTTTCTGCGACTAATTGACTGTTCCGCGCCATGGTGCCTCGCTGCTGATAACCTGGCTTGATTATAGACTATTGCCCTAAAGCATCGGGAACAGGGGGATTAGGGGGATGGGTTGGCTCGGATTAAGAAAAACTGACAGAGATCTTTTATAATAAATCCACTCTTATTGTTCTCTACCGTTGTCTGGTTTATCCTGAGTAAAAGCTATGGCCGTTGAACCGATCGCCCCGATTACTTTACCTGCGGCTCAAGACCCGGTGCAGGAAGGAAAATGGCTTTATCAGACTCTCCACCATTGGTTAAATACCGAATTTATTCCCGAAACGATTAACGAAATGATCGCCGCGAGGGCCACCCAAATTTATGTCCGCCAACGCCTTGAAGGGGAAAATGACCTTGGTTCATTAGTGATTGCCCTGGTCACCGAAATGCAAGCCTTTGATTTTCGGGAAAGCTTTTACAGTGAATTTGCGATCGCCAATGCCGTCAGTGACTTAATCCTGGACAGTTTAGGCATTGACCGATGCTGTGGCCAATAGTGACCCATCAAAAAAACCTAGGCAAGAAGCAAAAATTTTCCTAGAACCCGTCCAAAACCTGAACCGGCCAAATTCTGCCCCTTTACCCAAGGCTTTCTACCAACTGGACTTGACAACCCCAGGCAATAACCCTTGGTGGGCCCAGTCCCGTAGCACATTGCGACAGAGACCAAAATCCCGATAATATCCTCTGGGACGGCCAGTGGCTAAACAACGGTTACGTTTGCGAGAAGGTGCGCTATTACGGGGTAACTGTTGAATTTTTTGGTGAATTGCCAGTTTGTCATCCAACGTTTCCGCTTGACGGAACTCCTCTTTTAATGCCGCCCGTTTATCGGCATACTTGTCAACTAAACGACTGCGACGCTTATCGCGTTCAATCATGGATTTTTTAGCCATAGAATAGAACCAATAATCTCATTTCTAAAAATCAGCGTTTCTGATTATA
>JAYKIP010000036.1:0-2523 GCA_035286205.1 Merismopediaceae cyanobacterium | reverse complement strand
TAAGAACGATTTGGGAACTGTTACAAACTACGCCTGGCTTTGACCCGATGAAATTAGTGCCGGTTACGACCCAATTATTGACCAATCCCGCGACCCATCATCTCGGCCAACAAATTGCGGAAGGGTTATTACAAAAGGCGATCGCCCGGTTAATTCGGAATTGGGCATTAGCCTGGGAGACCTCCGATCCGTCGTTACTGTCTTCCTAGACTTTGCTGATTGATCGAACAAATTTAGCCCCTCAAATTTCTGGAACGTTGACCCCCATGGAACCTTATTTTTTTCAATTTGAACAGGATTTTGTCGCCTCCTTGCGCTGTATCCCGATGATTGTGCGAATGAAATTAGATACCTGTGGGGTGAAATTAAAATTAACCCATTGGCATCAACTGGAGCAAACAGAACGCCATAATTTAGTGACCTGGCCCTGCACCACCCCGGCAGAAGCTGACCATTACCGCCAACAATTACAAGCCCTATTACAAGCTAAAATGGGAAAACCGGCGGGAGAATTACCCCTTGATCCCCAACCGGCTTGGTTAGCAGAAGATTGCATTCCAGAGAGTGTTCAGCAGAAAATCCAGGAATTTCGTTCCCCTTTGGCTTTAACCGAATGGCAAAACCTAGAGCCAATTCAACGATTTGCGCTGATTAAATTAAGTCGTGCCAACCATGAAAACGCCAATTTTTTACCGGCTCTGACAGAATTTCAGCTTTATCTCCTGGAGTAAGCCTAGGATGATGGTAGGGGATGGGATTTGAAAAAATTAATCATTTTTTGATCTTCATTATTGATATGGTCTATGAGCCAATGGGTGAGAAAATGGGACACTTCTATGGTGAGTTTTGTATTTTGTGCCTGTTTTTCTAATTCACAAAATTCCTGGACTTTGCGGGATAATTGCTCATGGGTTGCTCGGTGATGGGGATAGTCAGGATAATCGTATTTCAGCATATAGGATTCCTCGGTTTCAAAGTGAATCCCTGCATAATCCTTAAGCACTTGAAGCGTTTCATTAATGATTTGCTGGCCTCTGCCAATGAGCATGGCATGGTTAAGGGCATTAATGGCATGGAAAAGACTTTTGTGTTGGTTATCTATCAAACTAATGCCGGTTTCATAGCGAGGTTCCCAGGTCGCAATTTCAATATAACGATGGGCTTGGGGAGCTTGGGATTGTTGACGACAATACTGAATCATTCGTAAGTCTTCTTTTTGAATATGTTGAATGAGCCAGTCAGTCAAAAAATGGGAAAGTGCGATCGCCGTACTGGGAGATTTGGCTTGAAATTCTGCTTGGAATTGCTTGACTTTGGCTTTTAAGGCTTCGTGTTTCTTTTTGTGGTCGCCATAGTCGGGGTAATGATGCCTCAGCATATATTCTTCTTCCGTATCAAAATGTACGATGGTATAACGCTCTAAGCTAACGATGGTCTTTACCAATAATGACTGACTTTGCCCCTCTAGCATGGCTTGGTTTAAAGCGTTGATGATGCTGAATAAACTTTGATGCTGTTCATCTATGAGGCGATCGCCACTTTCGTAGTTCGGTTGCCATTCTGCCAGATTAAAACCCATTGTCAGACCCAAACGGAGGATACTTTGATCATAACGGAAGAGACTGACAGGGAGAGCTTTTTTAAGGGCAATAAAAGATTAAGATTTAAGCTCGGCTTGATGATTCACTTAAGCAATTCCTAGACTGTAAAATTACTATTAGAAGATTTGCATACTTACCTTAATCTACGGAGCAAGTCATTAAAAATCCCTGGGACAATGATGGGTCAACAGCCCCCAAAAATGGCGTTTCACGGCTTCCTCAAGGGTCGTAAATACCCCAGAATGGCTTGCCTTTCCCCCAGAAAACGTTTAACCTTAAACTGACTTGAAGCTGACTCTTACGGTTTTTTTGTATCTTCCTCTGCTATGCCAACCCCCATCGCTCCTACCCTTAACCGTCCCCGTGTCCTAGGGTTATCCCAGGCGATCGCCAACTCCCAAAACTATCTACTTTCTCAACAGTATCCGGGGGGTTATTGGTGGTCAGAACTCGAATCCAACGTAACCATCACCGCCGAAGTGATCATCCTCCACAAAATTTGGGGAACTGATCGCCTTAGACCCCTACACAAAGCCGAAAAATATCTCCGCCAACAACAGAACGACCAGGGTGGCTGGGAACTTTACTACGGAGACGGGGGCGACTTGAGTACTAGTATCGAAGCCTATATGGCCCTACGGGTATTAGGGGTGCCGGCCGAAGATCCCGCTCTCCAAAAAGCCAAAGCCTTTATCCTGAGTAAAGGAGGGATTAGCAAAAGCCGCATTTTTACCAAGATGCACCTCGCATTAATGGGTTGCTACGACTGGCGAGGCACTCCCTCCATTCCCCCCTGGGTGATGCTGTTACCCCAAGGCTTTTTCTTTACGATCTATGAAATGTCCAGTTGGGCGCGATCGAGTACGGTTCCCTTGATGATCGTCTGCGATCAAAAGCCCGTTTATGATATTGCCAACGGCTT
>JAYKIP010000035.1:0-5988 GCA_035286205.1 Merismopediaceae cyanobacterium | reverse complement strand
TTGTTTTGCCTCTCGTAAAGCCCGTCAGGATTACCATTTCCGAATTACCTTTTCTTTTATTCAGGAGTTTGAGGCTTTTACATGAATGTACCTGTTAGTGTATTGAAAAATGTGTCCGTCAGTCAGTGATAGCCCAGTTCTCCACTCATGATGGCCAGGATGGCAATCAGCAAGACAACTGGCAATTGGTGACGGCATCCTCTCGGATCTCGGAAGTCAGGAATTTGCTCCAGATAGTAAATTAGATTTTTAGGCATATTTTGGCTTATGTCGGGTTAATATTGTAATTCTACAGACTATCCTCTGTTTTACAAGCTCTCTCGCGACTTTGAAATAGCCCTACCCCAGTATTGGGGGATTTAAGGGGGATAAAACCAAACTTAGGGCGGATTTAGGGGGATAAAACCAAACTTAGGGCGGATTTAGAGGGATAAAACCAAACTTAGGGCGGATTTAGGAGGATAAAACCAAACCTCAAAACCGGCCTTCAATGCCAAGTCGAAACAGAGCGCAACATCTCTGGGATTTCCGTCCCTGGGGGAAATTCTAACAACGTTTCCGATAGCCCCAGATAACCCGATACCGTAAAAAAGGTTAATAACCGTCCCAGGGCCGGCCACACCGCTTCATCATACTCCCAATCACTTTCTCGACGAGCATGACAAGCGATCGCCTTTAACGCCCAATGGTAATTATTGCGGACAAGGGAACCGCCTTTTTTATAGGGAGGAACATCTTCCGCGATGATCCCCACAATGTCATCTTGTCGCCAAGCTTGCATGGTAACAGTAATAAAGGATTAGTTCTAGCCGATTTTTATGGGTTTCTCCCCCAAAATTGGGGGCCGGGGGGCAAAATCTAATCCCAAATTTCACAGGCTAAATCCCCCGCTTGTTGAGAAAATCGAATATTCTCTTGATAATCTACAGGACAATCAATCACCGCCGGAACGGGTTGTTCTAGGGCTTCTTTTAAGATGGGAATTAACTCATCGGCTGATTGAATGCGATACCCTTTTAAGCCCATACTTTCCGCAAATTTCACAAAATCGGGATTGCCAAACTTAATAAAAGAGGCTTCCCCAAATTGATTAATTTGTTTCCACTCAATTAAGCCATACCCATTGTCGTTAAAAATTAACGTAACAAAAGGCGTTCCGACCCGCAGAGCCGTTTCTAATTCCTGACAGTTCATCATAAAGCCCCCGTCTCCCGTCACTGCAACGATTTTCCGGTGGGGATGGACTAACTTCGCGGCGATCGCCCCTGGAATCGCAATCCCCATGGCCGCAAACCCATTGGAAATGAGACAAGTATTCGGTGCATCACAGTGATAGTTACGGGCCATCCACATTTTATGCGCTCCCACATCGGAAATCACAATATCTTCCGCTCCCATCACCTGGCGGAGGTCGTAGATAATTTTTTGCGGTTTCATGGGAAATCCCTGGTCATCCGCATAGGCTTCGTACTGAGCGCGAATTTCCGTTTTTAAACCGGCGGCGTAGGGGGTACTTTTGCCGGTGCGATCGGCCCGTTTCAAAATATCCATCAAAGAATCCGCAATATCCCCCACCACTTCCACTTCCGGCAGATAACTACTGTCAATTTCGGCGGGAGTCATGCCAATGTGGATAATGCGACAGGTTCCGTCCGGGTTCCATTTTTTCGGGGAATATTCCACCAGGTCATAGCCCACCGCAATCACCAGATCACTCTGCTCAAAGGCACAGGTAATCACATCCCGTTGTTGCAAGCCCACCGTCCAGAGGGCCAGGGGATGGGTATAGGGAATCGTGCCTTTCCCCATAAAGGTATTGGCCACGGGAATATTTAACGTGGTGGCAAACTCTGTGAGGGCTTCACTGGCCTGGGCGCGAATGGTTCCATTACCGGCCAAAATGAGGGGGTTTTTGGCTTTGGAAATAATATTGGCGGCCTCGGTCAGGGTACGGTAAGCGGCAAAGACTTTCTCTTGGTGATCCAGGCTTAAGGGTTTGCCTTCCACCGCCATCGCCGCAATATTTTCGGGTAAATCAATATGGGTTGCGCCGGGTTTTTCCGACTGGGCCACTTTAAAGGCTTTACGCACCACTTCAGGAGTAATACTGGGACGGACAATTTGTTTGTTCCATTTGGTCACGGGGGCAAACATGGCCACCAGGTCTAGGTACTGGTGTGATTCAATGTGCATTCGATCCGTTCCCACCTGACCCGTAATCGCTACCAGGGCGGCCCCGTCCAAATTGGCATCGGCTACCCCCGTCATTAAATTCGTCGCCCCCGGCCCCAGGGTAGATAAACAGACCCCTGCCTTACCCGTGAGACGACCATAGACATCCGCCATAAATGCGGCCCCCTGTTCGTGACGGGTGGTAATGAAGCGAATCGAAGAATTTTTCAATGCCTCTAGGATATGAAGATTTTCTTCGCCGGGGAGTCCAAAAATATACTCCACTCCTTCATTTTCCAGACATTGAACCAGTAGATCGGCGGTGTTTAATGCTCCCATAGTTGCGCCTAAGCCCTCGAATGCGATGATACGGTCGGGAGTTTGTTCAAAATTCAGTTTATTAACTCCTGTATCTAGCGTAACCAATGGGAGACCCTTTGAGCAGTTTTTTTTAACTTTGCTAACGGCTCATTAAAATGATTCTTTTTTCGCATTCTTGGCCGGTGACCCCAGGCGATCGCCGTTAACGGGTAGAGGGAGTGGGAGTGCCATGGCTGCGGGGATCTTCTTGACTTTGGGCATTTAACTCCGGCGTGAATAAGGACGTTTGACCCGTCAGTTGAACGTAGGGTAACGGAGCCGCCGCAATCAGGGCTGTAAGATTAGCCTCTAAAATATTCAAGGGTTGTTCTCCAATGGTGTTGGCGATCGCCTCGCCGGTTGCATCCAGATAAACAAAATGGGGGATACCATCTACCCGATAGCGTAAGACTTCCGGCAACCATTTGTCGTTATCCACATTAAGCATGACAAAATTCAGAGATGACCCATATTTCTGTTTAATCACCGCTAAATCCTTGGCCATGGCTTGACAACTATTACACCAATTGGCATAAAACTCGATCAAGGTAGGTTTGCCATTATTAACCGCCATTTCTAAGGGCGTGGCCTGTTTCGCCTGGGCTTCCAAAGACGTGGCATTCACCTGGGTCTGAAAACCGAAATACAACGCCGCACTTAAAATTACTGCTATCACGGCGATCGCCAAATTCCGAATTTGAGAAGTAGTCATTAGCAAGTCAAGAATCTATGGGTGAGGGAAAAGCGTATCCGGTCAAGCCAAACCGCCCCATTTCCAGAGTACCAGAATCAATCCGTTGGCAAAACCTTAAGAAATTTAACATTTTCCAGAACTGTCAACTCAGCTACAAACCCCATCCCTCTTTACCTTCATCGTTAGGGTAGTCTTTTCTTATCGCTGGAGAGCATGACCCTACAACTGGATCGCTACGACCCCGAAGCGTTTTATGACGAACTATTTATGGGCTTAGGGCAACCTCGTCCCCAGGCGGCTCCTTTGATCGAATGGTTAGAGAAACTCCCGCCCCAGGAACTGCAACAGCACCATGAAACGGCCCAATTAGCTCTGTTTAATTTGGGAGTCACCTTCCGGGTTTACAGCGACCAGCAAGGGGTTGATCGCATTTTTCCCTTTGATATTATTCCCCGGATTATTGACGCGGCGGAATGGCAATGGTTAGAAAAAGCCCTGAAGCAACGGATTCGGGCCTTGAATTTGTTTTTAGCCGATGTCTATGACGCGCAAAAAATTATTCAGGATGGGATTATTCCCCAGGAGATTATTGAGTCGGCCACCGGTTTTTTAAAACCCTGTATCGGCATTAAACCCAAAAAAGATGTTTGGTGTCATATTACGGGGACAGATTTAGTCAGAAATGATCAAGGTGAATGGTTTGTTTTAGAGGATAATTTGCGTGTACCGTCCGGCATTTCCTATGTGTTAGAAAATCGGCGCGTGATGAAAACCACCTTTCCGGAAATTTTCCAAACGATCGCCGTTCAACCCGTAGATGATTATCCCAGTTATCTATTAGAAACCCTGCTCAATTTAGCTCCTCCCCAATTACCCAATCCGACGGTGGTGGTGTTAACCCCAGGCATTTATAATTCTGCCTATTTTGAACATTCTTTTTTAGCCCAACAAATGGGAGTGGAATTAGTTGAAGGTCGGGATCTGGTGGTGGTAGATGGCTATTTGCAAATGCGAACGACTAAAGGGCTACAACGGGTAGATGTGGTTTATCGGCGATTAGATGATGATTTTCTTGATCCAGAGGTGTTTCGGCCCGATTCTTTTCTGGGGGTTCCTGGACTGATGGAAGTCTATCGTCAGGGTCGGGTAGCCCTCGCCAATGCTCCCGGTACCGGGGTGGCCGATGATAAGGTCATTTATGCCTATGTGCCGGACATGATCCGCTATTACCTAGGGGAAGACCCCTTATTATCCAATGTGCCCACCTATCTCTGCTGGCGGGACAGCGATCGCCAATATGTCTTAGATCATTTACCCGAATTAGTGGTCAAAGCGGCCAATGAAGCGGGGGGTTACGGAATGTTAATGGGGCCGAGTTCTAGCGCGACGGAACGAGCAGAATTTGCCGATAAAATTCGTACCAATCCCCGGAATTATATTGCTCAACCGGTCTTACAGTTATCCCGTGTTCCCACCCTCATTAAGGGGGAAATTGAAGGCCGTCATGTGGATTTACGACCCTATATTTTAAATCGGGGAGAGGAAATTTATGTGCATCCGGGGGGCTTAACCCGTGTGGCCTTAAAAAAAGGCTCCTTAGTGGTCAATTCTTCCCAGGGAGGTGGGAGCAAGGACACCTGGGTATTGAGTCAATCATCCTAAGTTCTAGGCTCTACGTTTTTGGTTGGCTTATCCAATGTTTCCTTGGCCATTACTCCACTTTTAAAACCACTTTTAAAACCACTTTTAAACAGCTATGTTAAGTCGGGTTGCAGACTCCGTTTATTGGTTAAATCGTTACATTGAGCGGGCCGAAAACGTGGCGCGTTTTGTAGATGTGAACTTAAATCTAATGTTGGATTTGCCCTCAGCCGTGAACCAACAGTGGGAACCCTTGGTGATGACGACAGGGGATTTATCGGTTTTTCAGCAACAGTATGGGATCGCCAATGCTCAAAATGTCATTCAATTTCTAACCTTTGATCCCCATTATTCTAATTCGGTGATTTCTTGTTTATACATGGCGCGGGAAAATGCGCGTTCCATTCGAGAAATTATTTCTTCGGAAATGTGGGAAGAGGTCAACCGGTTTTATTTAATGGTCAAGGAGGCTTCCGAATTTCCACCGGCTAATATTCCCCAGTTTTTTGCCCAGGTCAAATTATCCAGTCATCGTTTTGCCGGGATTATGGATGCTACTATGACCCATAATGAAGGTTGGCATTTCGGTCAGATGGGACGTTTTCAAGAAAGGGCCGATAAAACCACCCGGATTTTAGATGTAAAATATTATTATTTATTACCTTCGGTAGAATGGGTCGGCAAACCCTTAGACCAAATTGAATGGATCGCCCTGTTAAAATCCGCTAGTGCCTACGAGATGTACCGCAAAAGTCAACGACGGATTACACCGAGTAATGTGGCCGAATTTCTCATTTTAAATCGGGAATTTCCCCGTTCGATTCATTTTTGTCTCTACGAACTTCAGCGATCGCTGCACGCGATTACCGGCACCCCGTTGGGAACCTGGAACAATGGAGCCGAAAGATTTTTAGGACAACTTTGCGGCGAATTTAGCTATATTACCATTGACGATATTATTGCAAAGGGACTGCACGAATTTTTAGAAGAAATTCAAGAAAGGTTAAATAATGTCGGGGTAAAAATGGCCCAAACCTTCTTTGTCAATGAACCGGTATTATCCCTGGGGAAAAATTATCAAGCTGGGTTTAATAGCCAATCCGCTTATCAAACCTCTTAAA
>JAYKIP010000034.1:0-6283 GCA_035286205.1 Merismopediaceae cyanobacterium | reverse complement strand
GCCTATAACGAAATCTTGAGCAGTTTCAAGAACAATAAAATGGGCAGTGTTTTTGTTGGTAAAGATACCGTTGGGGTCAGTATCAACGAATTATTGAAATTAGAAGGTGTGGATTAATCCGCTTTCTGTTTCGGATGACGCTTTAGGGGCTTAGTCCCCTACTCCCCCTTTTTTCTAGGCAACTTTTTCCGGTGAACGTAGAGAGCAATTACCGCACGAAAAAGCCCTCAAGTCTGTTTTCCCACCGTCATTAATCAATGATCCTGGCCCATGGCGAAATCCCCAGCTTTATTGTCAGCCAAGGTCTTAAGAACCTGGCGTGAACGATTGGTTACCACTGTCTTATTTTTGGCGGCTTTGACCTCGGTGGCTACCACGATCGCCATTTTATTTATCTTGGCGGAAGAGTCCTGGCTATTTTTCCAAAAGATTTCTCTCTGGGAATTTTTAACCGGTACGGAATGGTCGCCCCTCTTTGAAGATCCCCACTACGGTATTTTGCCCCTCCTCTCCGGTACCCTCGTGACCTCCGTGGTGGCCCTGGCGATCGCCGTTCCCTTAGGGAGTATTGTCGCCATTTATCTCAGTGAATTTGCCAACGGAAAATTACGGGAATGGGTCAAGCCGGCCCTAGAATTACTCGCGGCCATTCCCACCGTCGTTTATGGATATTTTGCCCTCTTATTTGTCACCCCGGCCCTCCAAACCGTACTTCCCGATTTGCCCGGCTTTAATATGCTCAGTGCGGGCTTAGTCATGGGTTTAATGATTATTCCCCTAATTAGTTCCATTAGTGAAGATGCCATGCGGGCCGTACCAAATACCCTACGGGAAGGTTCCTATGCAACGGGAGCGACACGTCTGCAAACGGCCATCAAAGTGGTATTTCCCTCAGCGATTTCTGGTATTATTGCCGCTTATATTTTAGGGGCTTCGCGGGCCGTGGGGGAAACCATGATTGTGGCGATCGCCGCCGGTTTGCAACCCAACCTGACCTGGAATCCCATGGCCGAAGCCGCTACTATTACCGCCTATATTGTGCAAGTCAGTCTAGGGGATTTACCCCATGGCAGTATCGCCTATCAAACCATTTTTGTGGCGGGATTAACCCTGGTTTTAATGACCTTAGTGTTAAATATTTTAGGTCACTATTTGGCGAAACGTTACCGAGAAATTTATTAATTTGCTCATTAATTTGCTCATTAACTTTAATGATTTTTATCCCTTCTTGATTCATGGGAAAACCAGCCATGACCACCTATGATCTAAAAACCTTAGCATCCCTGAGAGCGAATATTCAATGGCGACAACGCACCAGTCACATTTTTGCCATTGTGGGGCTGATTGTCATTTTTGTATCGGTGATCATCCTTTTGGCCCTCGTCTTACAAATGATGCTTCAAGGGCTTCCCCGGTTAACCCCGGCTTTCTTTCTGAGCTTTCCCAGTCGCAACCCAGAAGAGGCGGGTATTTTATCGGCTTGGGTCGGTAGTTCTCTCGTCATGGTTGTGACAACGATGATCGCGGTTCCGGTGGGCATTGCTTCGGGGATTTATTTAGAAGAATATTCCCGCAAAGACTGGTTAGCCGATTTAATTGAAATCAATGTGACCAATTTAGCCGGGGTTCCTTCCATCGTTTATGGACTCTTAGCCCTAGGTTTATTTGTTTATCAATTTAATTTAGGTCAAAGCGTGGCCGCCGCCGGCTTAACCTTAGCCCTGTTAATTTTGCCGGTGGTGATTGTGACCACCCGTGAATCGTTGCGAGCCATTCCTTCCAGTTTGCGCGAAGCCGCCTATGCCCTCGGTTCCACTAAATGGCAAATGATTTGGGATCACATTTTGCCCTACGCCAGTGGCAGTATTTTGACCGGTATTATCATCGGTTTATCGCGGGCGATCGGAGAAACCGCCCCAGTGATCACCATTGGAGCCTTAACCTTTATTGCCTTTTTACCGGACTCGCCTTTCCAAGACTTTCCAAAAAATCTCTTTACCTGGTTATCGGCTCCTTTTACCGTCATGCCCATTCAAATGTTTAACTGGGTTTCTCGCCCGGAACCGGAATTTGAAATCAATGCGGCCGCGGCCGGTACCGTCTTAATTTTTATGACCCTAGGGATGAATGCCCTAGCGATCTATCTTCGTTATCGTTTCCGTAAAAATATCAAATGGTAAGCCCACTTTTTTCTTCTTACACAACCATGACTCAGAACCATCAGAACCCGGAAATTAAAGCTGAAACGGAAAACTTAAATTTTTACTACGGTGGAACTGTTCATGCCCTCAAAAACATTAACTTTATCGTTTATAAAAATCAAGTCACCTCAATGATTGGCCCCTCCGGCTGTGGTAAAACGACCCTATTAAGATGTTTTAATCGGATGCACGATTTGTATCCGGGGAATCGTTACCAGGGCGATATTTATTTAGACAATGTGAATATTCTGAGTCGTCGCGTTGATCCCATCGAAGTCCGGATGCGGATTAGTATGGTCTTCCAAAAACCGAACCCCTTTCCCAAATCTATCTATGAAAATGTCGCCTATGGGCTACGGGTACGCGGCCAAAAATCGAAACAACTCATTGATGAAAAGGTCGAAAAAGCCCTCCGGGGAGCCGCTCTCTGGGATGAAGTGAAAGACCGCCTTCACGATTTGGCCTATAACCTCTCCGGGGGACAACAACAACGACTGTGCATTGCCAGGGCGTTAGTGGCCGAGCCAGAAATTGTCCTATTTGATGAACCGACTTCCGCTTTAGATCCGATCGCCACCGCCAGTATTGAAGACCTAATTCGCCAACTCCGGGAAACTGTGACCATCCTAATCGTGACCCATAGTATGCAACAGGCGGCGCGTATTTCTGACTATACGGCGTTTATGTACCTCGGAGAACTGATGGAATTTGGTACAACGCCCCAGGTTTTTGAACAACCCAGCCACCAACAGACCCAGGAATATATTTCGGGACGTATTGGTTAGATTGACTTAAGATTGGCTTAAATTGGCATTAAGCCTTACGACTTTCCATGGCCCACCGGGCCAACTCTGTGCGGTTGTGAAGCCCGGTTTTATTTAACATATTGGATACATGACTTTCAATGGTGCGCTGACTGACCTTCAGTTTTTCGGCAATTTCTCGATTGGATAATCCCTGGGAAACTAACTGCACTACCTTCATTTCTGTGGTGGTTAATTCCACATGGGCAGGAACATGAAACCGGGGACTTTCTTCGCTGGCCAACCGGGGACTAATGGGAAAACGACTCACTTGACGCAGGGACGATTCTACCTGGGCCACCAATTCCTCCGGTTCAAAGGGTTTGACCATATACAGATCGGCCCCCATATTTAAGCCCTTAACGCGATCCTGGCTTTGACCTTTAGCGGATAGGAACATCACTGGAATCCAGTTTAAGCGACTATCCTGACGCACTTTTTGGATAAATTCATAGCCATCCATGATGGGCATCATAATGTCGCAAATGATCATATTCGGCGTAAAGTTAGCCAGGATTTCGAGGGCATCCCGTCCATTTTCTGCCGTCTCTACTTGATAACCGTGAAACTCTAAGTAATCTTTAACCAGTAAAATCAGATTGGGGTCGTCATCTACCAATAGTAAGCGATTATTCTCTTTTGACGGATTATCTTTCATGGCGATCGCGGGAAACGGGTCAGTAATCAAGAAAAGGGGGTTGGCGTTCTTTGTGAACGGAGATACCTAAGAGACTATTGAGGCTTGACGATGGCCTAAGTCATATTGTAAGTCACGTTAAATGTCACAAAAACCGCCTATCTTTAATTAATACACAATTCAGCAGAATCTATTCAAAATCCGGGCATAATTTAACAAATTATTTTGTGGGGTCAGGCAAAGGATGGGACAAAAAGGCATACTCACTCACCACCTGATTTCCCAAAATGTGTTCTTGCAAGACCCGCTCAATTACCTCGGTCGTCGCGTTACGATACCATACCCCATCGGGATAGACCACTAAAATTGGCCCTGCCGTACAAACCCTTAAGCAGTTGGCCTTGGTACGAAAGATACAAGTGGGTCGCGTGGCGGTGGGGCGATCGAGGCCGAGTTCCGTTAATCGTCGCTTGAGATAGTCCCAGGCTTCTAAACTGGCGGCCTTATCACAGCATTTGGGTTTGGTTTGATCACAGCAGAGAAAAAGATGACGTTCTATGTGCGGTAAGGCCAGGGTCTGCACCATGGCTGGTAGGGAAGCAGTTGGGGAGGGAGCATCAGGAGGCATGGTGTTAGCGGCGATCGCGGTGCAGGAATTAATTAAGTATTTTTACTTGGAGAAAATCGGCAAGGCTTGTCAAGGCAAATCCTACGGTGTTCGGGTACGCATTTCCCTATGTAGTAAGCGGTCAACAAAATTTTACAATGAAAATTACCTTGACTTTTGTGTTTAACCTTCTATAAGAAACCATGGCTATTAAACCGCAACCCACCTGGCGAAGACAGTTAGGAACCATCCTGATCTGGGGATCAACCATTTATTTATTGGTGAATCTGTTGGCTCCTCAGTTTTTTGGCCCCCGTATTCCCCAGGTTCCCTACAGTTTATTCATTGATCAAGTGGAGGACGGCAAGGTTCAGAGTGTCTATGTCGCCCAAAATGAAATCCGCTATCAGCTTAAGCCGGATCAACCCAGTGACGGCCAAACGGCCAGTCCTACCTACGGCCAGGTGTTGAAAACTACGCCGATTTTTGATCTGGAACTGCCCAAACGCTTAGAAGCCAAAGGTATTGAATTTGCGGCGGCTCCTCCTCCTCGCAACAGTTGGATCGGCACGGCGTTAAGTTGGATTATTCCTCCCTTAATTTTTGTGGGGATTTGGCAATTTTTCCTCAATCGCAATGGGGGCGGTGGTGGCCCGGCCGGGGCGTTATCTTTTACCAAAAGTAAGGCCAAGGTCTATGTGGAAGGGGAAACTGAAAAAATTACCTTTGCCGATGTGGCTGGGGTTGAAGAGGCCAAAACGGAACTTTCGGAAATTGTTGAGTTTTTAAAATATCCCCAACGCTATGAGGCGATCGGAGCGCGGATTCCCAAAGGGGTATTATTAGTGGGCCCGCCCGGAACCGGTAAAACTTTGTTAGCCAAGGCCGTGGCCGGGGAAGCCGGGGTTCCTTTCTTTAGTATTTCCGGTTCGGAGTTTGTGGAATTGTTTGTCGGAGCCGGGGCCGCTCGTGTGCGGGATCTCTTTGAACAGGCCAAAAAACAGGCTCCCTGTATTGTCTTTATTGATGAGTTGGATGCGATCGGTAAATCTCGCGCCAGTGGGGCCTTTATGGGAGGCAACGATGAACGGGAACAGACCCTTAACCAGTTACTCACGGAAATGGACGGGTTTAGTGCGGCAGGTTCTACGGTGATTGTCTTAGCGGCCACGAACCGACCGGAAACCCTGGATGCGGCTTTGTTACGCCCAGGGCGTTTTGACCGTCAGGTATTAGTGGATCGCCCAGATTTAGCGGGTCGTCAAAAAATCCTCGAAATCTATGCCAAAAAGGTGAAATTAGCCACCGAGGTGAATCTTCAGGAAATTGCTACCCGTACCCCCGGTTTTGCCGGTGCGGATCTGGCCAATTTGGTTAATGAAGCGGCTCTGTTAGCGGCTCGGAATCAACAGGAAACCGTTGCCCAAGCGGATTTTAAGGAGGCGATCGAACGGGTCGTAGCCGGTTTGGAGAAGAAAAGTCGCGTACTTTCCGATAAGGAGAAAAAGATTGTGGCTTACCACGAAGTCGGTCATGCGCTGGTCGGGGCGGTGATGCCCGGTGGCGGTAAAGTGGCCAAAATTTCCATCATTCCCAGGGGGATGGCCGCCTTAGGTTATACCCTACAAATGCCCACCGAAGACCGGTTCTTGATGGATGAGTCGGAACTCCGGGATCAAATTGCGACCCTCCTGGGTGGGCGATCGGCCGAAGAAATTGTCTTTGGTAGCATTACCACCGGGGCGGCCAACGATTTACAACGGGCTACGGATCTGGCCGAACGCATGGTGACCACCTACGGCATGAGTAAAGTGTTAGGCCCCCTCGCCTACGAAAAAGGTCAACAAAATGCTTTCTTAGGAGAAACGATGAATCCTCGTCGCGCTGTCAGTGATGATACGGCCCAGGCGATCGATCAAGAGGTCAAGGACATTGTGGAGCGGGGACATCAACAAGCCCTGAACATTCTGGAAACCAATCGGGATTTGATGGAAACCATTGCCCAAAAAATTCTGGAAACGGAGGTCATTGAAGG
>JAYKIP010000033.1:0-13381 GCA_035286205.1 Merismopediaceae cyanobacterium | reverse complement strand
GGATCATTTGGAGCTTTTTTACATTTACCACATTCATGCCAGCCATCTCCAGTATTGTTATTGTATCTACACTTTTTGTTGGAAGCTGGAATAAAACAACTCATTAAAGTTTGACTATTTGGAGCCTTGCCAAAACTCCCCTGAAGTGAGGGGGAAATACGATATCGCCATTGACCATCCATTGTTTTATAACTTTCACATTTATAAGTTTCTGGCTTGGCTTGAACAGGAGTTTGTATATCTATTGCCATCATAAGAACTGTAGCCAGCATGGAAACACTCAAAAGTTTACAAATCATAAAAACTACCTTGTCCTTGCTTCAAACTCTGTCTAACGGTCTAGTTGAGCCGCTACAGACGAATATTAACTTTTTCAGATCGCTTTTTATAAAGTCGGCTCCAACGCAGTGTTAGACGGCTCTTGGCAAGAGGGGCAATTGCTTTTATTTATACAAACTCTTAGGAGCGTACTCCAAATTCATCAAGACACTCCGCCCAAACTGGAAGTTCGTGCCTAACCTCATCGCCAATTTCTTCGCCATTTGAATACTGGCTTACGTAAACTCCTTTTCGTGTTTTCCGAACCCACTTCCCTTCTTGTACACCCCTTCTATAATAACCTAGAATGTTAATTGACCTATCAGAATCAAATCCTACAAATTGTTGTTTTCCTGAATTAAGTCCATATTCTTGTCTTAAAATAAGAAAACCCTCTGCATCAAATTGCTCTATAGCTTTAACAACTTTAATATCCTCTCCATCATTATCAATACCCCATTCGTATTCTTGTCGTCTTCTAAGTTTTCCATTATTCTTATGATACGTCTCCCAAGCCTTGTTCGATCCAACCCAATTAGTGGATGGTTTCCATTCAGAGATATAACGATCAGAAAGTGTTAATCGCCCACCTTCCAACTCTTGTGTAACATCATACACATCGTGATACCAATCTAAATCTTTTCCATATGAGTGTTCGCTTAAATAATTAGAACTATTTTTTGTAAGTGTGACTTTACGTTCGACCAATATCTTGCCCTCGTACCAACTTTCAGTTATGAAGTTAGGGTAAGGAGAGTTGTTCTCAACAGTCCGTCTTCTTGTCATTTTTTCCTCCTATTTACATTTATGCTGCGTAAATTTCCGTCTAACTATTGATTATACAGAAACTTTCCGTATAACGCTCTTCATCGTAACGATATGTGGAAACTTTCCGCATATCACTCCATTTAGGCATGATCGCAAGAAGTTTTCCGTATATCACGCCCAAAAGCGTGTTAGCCCGATTAGCGTACTGCAAACGACCTCCTTTGAACAGAGCATTCACAATAAAATGAACTTCCCAGCAAGTCTAGCACCGATTCTTCGATCGCTCCCCACTGCGTAACAAAAATTTACGATCGCTCAAAACGCTTAATGGTCAAGTAAAAACAGCATCCCCTCCCCAAATGAGAAAACAGCGATCGCTAGTTAGGATAAGGGCAAATAGCGATCGCCGGGTCACAAATTCGGAAACTGGCAACCAAAATCTAACTGGGGAACGTCTATCTTTCCCATGAATCACGCTATAGTTGCGCTATAGTTTTCCGCTTTTGTGTGTGAGGGTGCTATGGGTTCGTTAATGACTCAAGAAAATCAGCAAAATGGCATGATCCATCGTCAGGGTCTCGGATTGGGTTCCCTGGTGTTACCGCGATCGCCGCTTTTTGGGACGGATGGGGTACGAGGCAAGGCCGGTGAGTTGTTAACAGCTCCCCTGGCGTTGAATTTGGGTTACTGGGCCGGGCAAGTGTGGAAAAGCCAAAACCCGGAGCCGGGTCCGGTAATCATTGGTCAGGATTCCCGCAACTCTAGTGATATGTTGGCCATGGCGATCGCCGCCGGGTTAACCTCTGCCGGATTAGAAGTTTGGCAGTTAGGTTTATGTCCGACTCCCTGTGTGGCCTATCTAGCAAGGGTAACGGATGCCACCGGGGGCATTATGATTTCCGCCAGTCACAATCCTCCAGAGGACAACGGCATTAAGTTTTTTGATCATGCGGGTCTGAAGTTAGGCAAAACCGCAACCCAGGCGATCGAAGCGGCTCTACGGGGTCAAAATCCCATGGTGACCGATTCCCACACCCACTGGGGTAAATTTCAGCGTGATCCCAGTATGGTCAGTCGCTATGGTGAATTTTTACAGGAAAGCTTACCCGCGCAAGTCACCTTTGAGGGGTTAAAAATTGTTTTAGATTTAGCCTGGGGAGCTTCAGTCGGCATTGCCCCAGAAGTCTTTCACGCTCTCGGTGCCGAGGTCATCTGTCTCCACGAATTTGCTAATGGCGATCGCATTAATGTCAATTGTGGTTCTACCCACCTAGAAAGTTTAAAACAGGCCGTGAGGGAACACCAGGCGGATTTAGGCTTTGCCTTTGATGGAGATGCTGACCGGGTGATGGCGGTGGATGCCCAGGGAAAAACCGTTGATGGGGATTATATTCTCTACCTCTGGGGCAAAACCCTCCAGGAACGTCAGGAACTCCCGGATAATTTAATCATTGGTACGGTAATGGCTAATTTGGCCTTTGAGCGAGCCTGGGAAAAACTGGGGGGTCAATTAGTCCGCACGGCGGTAGGCGATCAGCATGTTCAGGCTTCCATGTGGGAAACCGGGGCCATGTTAGGCGGTGAACAGTCGGGACATATTATTTGTCATCATCACAGTTTTTCCGGCGATGGCATTCAAGCGGCGTTGCACCTCACGGCCTTAGTCAAACAATCCGGCTTAAGTCTGACCGATCTATTAGAGGAGAGTTTTCACCCCTATCCCCAAATTCTGCGGAATGTACGGGTACAAGACCGGGAACGTCGTCTCCATTGGCAGGAGTGTGAACCGTTACAACAGGCGATCGCCGTGGCCGAACAAGCCATGGGGAACCAGGGTCGCATCCTAGTCAGAGCATCGGGAACGGAACCCCTGATTCGCGTCATGGTGGAAGCGGAATGTCCCCAGGAAACGGAACATTGGACAGCCCATTTAGTGGAAGTGGTACAAACTCATTTGGCTTAACCCTCTAACGCCCCCAAACCTAAGCGAGGGCTAGGGTGTGAATCTTGAGGAAGTTCGTGCCGCCCGTATTTCCCATGGGAATGCCCCCAATAATCACCACTTTATCCCCGACCTGGGCAAACTTACGCCGGAGTAAATCCTTTTCAATTAAAGGTAGGACATCTTCAAAACGCCCTAGGGGAAAATTCAATAAAATAGGACGCACCCCCCAATTTAAAGACAACTGACGATAGGTTTTCGGGTTGGGGGTATAGGCCACAATGGGAGAATGCAGACGCTCTTCGGAGACTAATTTGGCGGTATAACCGGTTTCGGTTAAGGCAATAATGCAATGAACGTTGATGGTGTCAATGATCGCCCGGAGCGCTTCACTAACGGCATCGGTATCGCCGGGGTAAATGGGTTCGTAATTGGGAAAAGTCGTGGACGGTTCAACGGTTTCGGCAATGCGGGCCAACATTTTCACCGATTCGACGGGATAATCCCCCACGGCCGATTCTCCAGATAACATCACGGCATCCGTACCATCTATAATCGCATTGGCCACATCACTCGCTTCGGCCCGGGTCGGTCGGGGATTGTGAATCATACTATCCAGCATTTGAGTGGCGGTAATGACCGGAATCCCTTTTTGATTACACAGACGAATAATCTGCTTTTGAATTAACGGCACTTTTTCGGGACTCATTTCCACCCCTAAATCCCCCCTAGCCACCATAATGGCATCGCATTCATCAGCGATCGCCTCTAGGTTAGCAATCGCCTGGGGTTTTTCTAACTTAGCTAGGACGGGAACATCGGCTCCTTTTTGTTTCAGGAGGGTTTTTAAGGCTTGAATGTCTTCCGGTTTGCGGACAAAACTGAGGGAAACAATATCTACCCCTTGTTCCAACCCAAAGTCGAGATCCCGCTCATCTTTTTCGGTCATGGAAGGCAAGCGTAAATCCAAGTCCGGAAAATTAACCCCTTTATGACTTTTGAGGATACCGCCCTTAATCACTTGACAGGTGACCGCTGACTGGTTAATGGATTCGACCCTCAATTCCAGCAGGCCGTCATCCAATAGCACCTGGGTACCGGGCCGGGCTTCTTCGGCAACATAAGGATAATCAATGCCTACGGTCTGGTTTTGGCCCTGGTAATCGGCGATCGGCACCAGGGTTAATTGGTCGTCGGGGTAGAGGATGATGCCCTGGGGCGGTAAATCCCCCACCCGAATTTTAGGGCCTTGTAAATCCTGCAATAACATGAGGGGCAAGTCTAACTCTTCGGCCGTGGCCCGTAGGCGTTGGATGCGATCAGCGTGTTCGGCGTATTGACCATGGGAAAAGTTCAGGCGAGCGACGTTCATGCCGGCTAATAATAATTCGCGCAGAACTTTTTTGGAGTCACTGGCGGGGCCAATGGTGACAACAATTTTGGTGAAATGTTTTAAGGGTTTCATGGGAGTTGATAACTAATATTGATCATTTTTCTGATGCCTAACTGCCCGCACGACGACGTAATTCTTCCTGTAAATGGGAACGATCGCCCATCACATGAACTAAGGGGCCATTACTGGTTAATTCCACAATGGAAACGGAGGCAACGGGCATCCCAATGCGATCGCGAAAACGACCCAGATCAATCCCCAGTAGGGAACAGAGCATAATGCGAATCGTGGCTTTGTGGGAAACGACTAACACATTGCCATCATCGTAGGTCTGTTCAATTTCCTCTAACACTTCCGAGGTACGACGGGCAATATCAATGCCTTTTTCTCCTCCATTGGGCGAGTTCCAACCGGGGTCAGTTAACCAACGAATATAGTCATCGTGGAATTGGGCATTGACCTCTGAGGGGGTTTTGCCTTCCCATTCGCCGTAGGCAATTTCGCGCAATCCATCCCGTAATTTGAGGTTTAATCCCAGGCGATCGCAGAGGGGCGTAGCGGTGGAAATAGTCCGTTTTAGGGGACTGCAATAAACGGCTTTCCAGGGTAAATCTTGATAAGCCTGGGCAAAATCTTCGGCCATTTGTTGACCCGCTTCGGTTAAGTGTAAATCCAATAAACCGCAGTAGGTACCGGTTTGGCTGGAGGTGGTTTCACCGTGTCTGAGAAAATAAAGGGTTAGGGTCATGGAGAGATTAGGAGATAGGGAACTAGAAGAAAAGAATTAAAAAATTTAGCGGGGTCGGAGTTGCCAACAGGTCTGGGCGATCGCCCAATCTTCAGCCGTATGTAAGACTAAAATTCTCACGGGGGAATGGGGCTGGGCAATATCAGCATCGGGGGAACAGGCGGCATTGAGGGCCGGGTCTAGCTGTATCCCTAAAAATTCCAATCCTTGACAAGTGGCAGACCGGACTGGGGCCGCATTTTCTCCCACACCCGCCGTAAAGACTAACACATCTAACCCGCCTAAACTGGCTGTCATAGCGGCGATCGCGGCCTTTAAACGGTGAATATAAACCTGAAAAGCGAGGGTGGCCAGTTCCTGCCCTTCCTCCATCGCGGTAAGAATGGAGCGCATATCGGCCGAGAGACCCGACAGGCCCTTCAAACCGGATTCCTTATTTAACAGTTGATTTAACTGGGATGCGGTCAATTGGTGTTCTCGCATTAGGTAAAGCAAAATCGCCGGATCAATGGAACCAGAACGACTGCCCATCATCACCCCTTCCAAAGGTGTAAAGCCCATGGTGGTATCAATACTTTTCCCTTCCTGCACTGCCGCCAGAGAACAGCCATTGCCCAAATGACAGGTGACAATTCTCAGGGATGCTAAGGGTTGGGCTAAAAACTGAGCCGCTCGTTGGGCGCAATACTGATGACTAATGCCATGGAAGCCATAGCGTCGCACTCCCTGGATAAACCATTCGTAGGGGATCGGATAAACGGCGGCGGAGGGGGGCATTTGACTATGAAACGCCGTATCAAACACTGCCACCTGGGGAACCGTCCCTAAGACCTGTTCAATGGCGGTAATGCCTTCTAAATGGGCGGGATTGTGTTCCGGGGCTAGGGGAAAAAGCTCTTGAATCGCCGCTTTCACCGAGGGATCAATGAGTGTCGCCTCAGTATATTTCGCCCCCCCATGGACAACCCGATGGCCGACCATCTGAATTTCGTTTAAATCAGCCAAGACCTTCATGGAGATCAGGGTGTTCAACATTTGTCGAATTCCCCCTGGGCGATCGCCGGAGGCTAGGAGCATTTCCTGTTTTTGACCCTGGGCTTTCACCGTTAGCAGTCCCTGGCCTTCTACCTTTGTCCAATCAATAAACCCTGTCCAGAGGGGTTCGGGAGGATGGGCCGGAAGGACATTATCCGTTAACTCGTAAAGACAACTTTTTTGGCTACTGGAACCCGCATTTAAGACTAGAATTTTCATACTCAATTTCCCGCCTTTTTCGGTTGATAATGTACTTCATAACGGAGGGTTTTGCCTTGCTCAAATTCCTGAATATTGGCCAAGGTGGTGTCCGCGATCGCCATTAACGCATTGCGGGTAAAAAAGCCTTGGTGGGCCGTAATCATCACATTCGGAAATGATTGTAATAACTGAAACGTATCATCTTGAATAATCGTATCCGAATGATCTTCAAAAAAGAGTTCATCCTCCTGTTCATAGACATCAATGCCCAGATAACCAATGTGATGGGATTTAATGCTGTCAATCACCGCTTGGGTATCAATTAAATGACCGCGACTGGTATTAATTAACATGACCCCTGGTTTCATTTGGGCAATAGTCTCCGCATTAATTAAATAATGGGTGGAGGGCAACAAAGGACAATGAAGGGAAATAATATCCGACTGGGAAAAAAGTTCATCTAAGGCCACATAACGGGTCTGGGGAATCGCCGTAAAAGCCTCACTGGGGAACACATCATAACCCAAAACCTGACAGCCAAATCCCTGCATAATCTGAGCAAAACACTGTCCAATTTTCCCTGTGCCAATCACTCCTACCATTGAACCGTAGAGATCAAAGCCCAGTAATCCATCTAGGGAAAAATTATCATCCCTCACCCGGTTATAGGCCCGATATAATTTACGATTTAACGCTAAAATTAACCCTACCGCGTGTTCTGCTACGGCATAGGGAGAATAGGACGGCACATGAACGACTTTTAATCCCAATTCAGCCGCTTTTTTCAAATCTATATTGTTATAACCGGCACATCGTAGCGCGATTAATTGAGTCCCTTGGCTCGCTAATTTTTCTAGGATAGGAGCCGGAGCATGGTCATTCACAAATAAACAGACAACGGGAAATCCCTGGGCTAAAATCGCCGTATCCGCATTCAGCGCGTCATCGAAAAAAAACATCTCCCGTTGATGGTCTTGATTAGCCAGTTCAAAAAATTGGCGATCGTAGGATTTACTGCTAAAAAAGGCAATTTTCATAGCGGATGCGGTAAAGGATGATGGAAATCGGCTCGTTACAGGTCAGGCTTGCCGTTTGATTTTAACGGATCAAACCCTTTCCCAAGACTAAGGTTTCGTTAAGGTTTTTTAATGGCCGCTTCTTGGGTCGTCGGGCGATCGCGGTAATGACTCGCTCCGATAATCGGCAAACCTTGTTTTTCTTGTTCAGCGAGTTCTAAATTGAGGGTTAATAGTTCGCTTAAAAGGTCTTCGGCATCTTTCCAACCATAGGCTTCCAAGACCAGGCGATCGAGTTTGGCATGAAGTTTATAGAGTTGACTAGCCGCTTCCTTAAAGTATTCGTTATAAAGTTTTGTCATGCTCCACTGTTTTTGATGAATTTGCTCCAGGCGGTAATGGTGTAAGGCTTCAGTGGTAGTACGAATTTGTTGCATTAATTTCGGCTTTACCTGTTGGGGAAAAGGGAAGGTTTCAAAACAAGTGGTATTAGTGTAACGAGTTCGGTCTTCCAAAGTAGAACGCTGGGCTTTGACCCAAATTTGGTGAACTTGAGAAGTCAAAATCCCTAACAGATAAAAATCATCGGAAGCAATAACCATATTGGCTTCACAGGGCAAAATCTTAATATCTACCGGCGTAAACATCACCCATTTAGTAATTTTGGGTAATGCAAAATAACAGCTTAATCCCTCCAACGCTTTTCTCATAGCAGGTCGTTTTTCGCCAAATTGCCACCAGTAAAATCGTCTTGCATTACGCCGATTATTATCTCTTTGTGGTTTAACTATTGCTTGCACCCGTTGAAATGGTAAAAGATACTTACTGGCTTTTTCAATAGATATATCGTTAAAATCAATTACCCAACTTAAGGGTTGATAAATATGAATTAAATTTTTACCATCTATCATGGGTTTGAGCACTTCCGCATTTTTAGGATCAGCATTAATCCAAGCCTGAGCCTCCGCTTCTGTTACAATAAATCCCTTGCCTGCTAAAGCACAGGATTCAAAAGACATCCCTTGATTGACTTTTAACGTTAAAGCACTAGCGACAGAAACTTCTGCGGTTAAAGAGGAAGAAATGATCTCGACTTCCTGATTATCTAAAACCCGTTTTTTGGGTTTCTGCTTTGACCAATTAACAATACTCACATGAACCGCCGCATCTCCTGACCATTCTTGACTAGAAATAGCATGATGAATAATCCCGCCCTGATTAACTACGTAATCTAAACTCGCTCGCCTTCCTGATACCTGAGCAATGGAATTAGTCCCCACTAAACCCGCTCTTCCCTTCTCTTCTAACGCATCCGAAGCTTTCCGAAACCAGAATACACAAAAATCCGGTTGACCTTCTACTTCTGGAAATTTTTTATAGACCCTTTCTGTATATTTTTGACCTAACTCAGACCGTAATTTTTTCCCGCCTAAAAAAGGTGGATTCCCAATAATGGCATCAGCGATCGGCCATTCGGTAAATAAGGCATCTTTACAAATAATATTTTGATCTAACGTATCCAAAGGTAAAGCCGGTTCCGTTAAATTAAACTTATCAATCGCCACTTTTCGCGCAATCATCATGGTCACCCGTGCCAACTCTACGGCAAAAGGATTAATATCAATGCCATAAAATTGGAGGGGTGTAATCAGACCGAGACGTTGTTGCGCTTCTAAATCGTCAAACTGAGTAATTTTCTCAAATAATAATTGTTCAATACGTTTTAGTTCTTGATAGGCAATATACAAAAAATTTCCCGATCCACAAGCTGGATCTAAGACGCGATACGTTCTTAACTCTTCTTCTAGCTTGAGTAATTCCAGAAATGTATTCGCTTCATTAATTCTATCTTCCCAATAATCACTAATGGTAGGCCGTACAATTTTCATAATATCCACTTCTGAAGTGAAATGAATCCCCTGGGCATGACGCTCTTGATTATTATCAACGGTTGCCTCAAAAATACTACCAAAAATTGAGGGACGGACTTGACTCCAATTTTGTAACGCAATTTGATGGAGTAATTCAAGTTCTTTCTCATTTAATTCAATCGGGTCAATCTTAGCAAACAATCCCCCATTAAAATAATCTACGCCTTTATAACGCCCGGCGGGAGTAATTACCGGACGATTCATTGCTGAGAATAATTCCCCTAAAATATCGTAGCTACTGGCTCCCTTTTGACAAGCTTGAATACAGTCTAAAAATAAATCCCTGGGTAATAATTGTCTATCTTCGGCAAACATAGCCAAAACACATTGCAACACAAAACGCCGAGCCATGGCATCATCATAGGTTTTAGTCATCTCTTTGCGGTCTTGGAGTGACTTAAATAAATCTCCCATCCGTCGCGCCGCTTTTTCGGTAACTTCAACCTGATTGTTGCGAAAAATAGGTGTAAAATTTGCTGGTTCTAAAAACCGAAAAGCACTGGCCCGTTGGGGTAATTCTTCCAGTTTGACAATATCTACTGGGGTATCAATTTGTAAATTAAAATCATAGATCCAAAATTCATCAAAATTACACAGAATAACGTAAGGGGGACGATGAGGAACTAAATATACCCAATAACGAAATACCTGGGCATAATGTCTCTCCAGATTTTCCCCCCGTTTTTTCATCTCAATGAGAACACGAGACGGCCAAACAAAATCAGCAAATCCCGTTTTACCGCCCTGACTTCCTTTACCAATGCGTTGTTCATAGGTTGCTCCCACCTCCTTCGTCCCGGCATTCCCAAAAGCACGGATGAGTCGGTCTAGGAAAATTTGTGCTTCACTTTTTTCATCTCCTTTAATATGTTGCCGACAATAACTCACAAAATCCCGAAGATGTTGAACGGTCGCTTCGCTGATCATTTGTTTTTGGGTCTATAGGGTATATCTGATGGGATACAATAATTTCCTATTAAACAAGGGCAGGAGAATCCGTCGCAAGGCTGGCTGAAGCCTCTGTCTCCCAGGTCTCCAGGGAAGCCGAGGGAACTTGTTGTAATTGATTCAGCGTATTCACAAAATCGGTAATGCCTTGGAAACGACCATACACCGAAGCAAAACGGATATAGGCCACTTCATTTTCCTTGCGAAGATATTGTAAAACGAGTTGCCCGATCGCCTCACTGGTAATTTCCCGTTTGCTGACCTGTTGTAACTGGACTTCAATTTCCTCCACAATGCGTTCTAATCGTTGGGCAGAAATCTCCGTTTTTTCACAGGCCCGCACCATGCCCCGCAATAACTTAGAACGATCAAAAGACTCCCGTTGGCCATCCTGTTTAATCACCGTAATCGGCACATATTCAACCCGTTCGTAGGTGGTAAAACGATGCTTACAGGCTAAACATTCCCGACGACGGCGAATACTTTGACCCCCTTCACTGGAACGGGATTCGAGAACACGGCTGTTATGGTGCAGACAGGCAGGACATTGCATGGGAGGTGATCCAGAAAAATGGTAGTGACAGCGTTCCTTTCTGGGGGATCTTCCAAAGCTCAGGACTACTGTATAAACACATCTTGAAAAAGACACGCTTTTAGGTTTTATTCCCCTAAATCCTCCTTGGTAAGGGGGACTGACCAACGCTAATTTGTCTATTTCACCCCTTTCAAAGGGGGCTAGGGGGGATTTTATAACTTGTGTTTACACAGTAGAAAGCTCAGGAAGGGGAACGCTTGACCTTCTCGAAAAGCCAGACTGCCCCAGTCCGTTGCCCAAAAAAAGGAACTACTCTGAGCATTTTACCTTACTTTTGTCAAGCAGGCTGGCCCCCAATAGTTCCCTAAAGATCATTAAAAGCGTTGGTTTAGGCGTGATTTGCCCATTAACGTTATTTTTGAATGCGGGGCGGTTCCCGAAAGGCGATCGCAAAAAAGAGGACGGCTAAGGCCATCGTCAAAACGAGGATGTAAGCAACACTTTCCATAATTAAAAATATCCTGAAAAAATGAGCATAAGGGTAGGATGTTCCTAGTCTATCAGACCTGGGAGACTCGCCTAGGGCGAAAGACAACGGAGAACCGGGGAGTCCAAAACGGTCAAGCTTAAAAGTTAACGAAATGTTAAGAGTTTTTTGGGTTACAATTTTCCTTTCCCTGTCCCTCTGTTTGCCTAAGGAGTTTTTCCCCCAGGATGTTGGTCAATCACACCGTAATCCCCGACGCTTTCCGCCCTTCGCTGTCTGACCGGGATAAACCCGAAGAAGCCTGTGGTGTATTTGGTCTCTATGCGCCCGAAGAAGAAGTGGCCAAGTTAACTTATTTTGGATTGTATGCCCTGCAACATCGGGGTCAGGAATCCGCCGGGATTGCGGTGTTTGATGACGAGAAGGTACATTGTCATAAGGATATGGGCTTGGTGTCCCAGGTCTTTAAGGAGTCGGTACTGAAGGAATTGGTGGGACAAATTGCCGTCGGCCATAATCGCTATTCCACCACTGGCTCCAGTCATCGGGTGAATGCCCAACCCGCCGTGATTGCAACCCGCTTGGGTTCCCTGGCCTTGGCCCATAATGGCAATCTGGTTAATACTATTGAATTAAAAGAAGAACTCTATCGGCGCGGGTGTGATGACTTTCTCACGACAACGGATTCGGAAATGATTGCGGTGGCGATCGCCAATGAGGTGGATCAGGGAAAAGATTGGATTGCGGCGGCCATTTGTGCGTTTAAGCTCTGTTCCGGGGCCTATAGTTTAGTGATTGGAACACCTCACGGCTTGATGGGGGTACGCGATCCCCAGGGGATTCGACCGCTGGTGATTGGGGTGCTTAAGGGGGAAACAGAAGAAACACCCGATCGCTATGTGCTGGCCTCAGAAACCTGTGCCTTGGATATTATTGGGGCAGACTATGTGCGGGATGTGGAACCGGGGGAATTGGTTTGGATTACGGAAACGGGGTTAACTTCCCAATTGTGGGCTGATACACCGGCGAAAAAGCTCTGTGTCTTTGAGATGATCTATTTTGCCCGGCCCGATAGCATCATGCACGAAGAAACCCTTTACAGTTACCGGAAACGTATTGGCCAGCAGTTAGCGAAGGAATCCTATGTGGCCGCGGATTTGGTGATGGGGGTTCCAGATTCCGGCATCCCGGCGGCGATCGGGTTTTCGGAAGCATCGGGGATTCCCTACGGCGAAGGATTAATCAAAAATCGCTATGTCGGGCGTACTTTTATCCAACCCACACAACACATGAGGGAATCGGGCATTCGCATGAAATTAAATCCCCTCAAAGATGTGCTGAAGGGCAAGCGGGTAATTATTGTGGATGATTCGATCGTGCGGGGAACCACCAGTCGAAAAATTGTGCGGGCCTTGCGGGATGCCGGAGCAACGGAAGTTCACATGAGAATTTCTTCTCCCCCCGTAACCCATCCCTGTTTCTACGGCATTGATACTGATAACCAAAATCAATTAATTGCGGCCACTAAGTCCGTCGCGGCGATCGCCGAACAGATCGAAGTGGATTCCCTGGTCTATCTCAGTCAGGAAGGGATGTTAAAAACAACCCTAGAAAATACCGATCATTTTTGTTCTGCCTGTTTTAACGGTAACTACCCGATCGCCATTCCTGACACCATTAAACGGTCAAAATTAATCCTCGAAAATCCCTAAAATTCTTAGTATTAACCCTGGGCGGAATCCCTTTCGATAGGGGAATCAGATTTTTCGACCGACGCATACTTGGTCGGGCATAAAAACTCTAGTTATTTAGTTAGAGTAGGATACCTTCTAGGTTACTAGAGTTTTTTGCTATTTGGGATTAATTATTTTGAAGTGCTGAAAACTATAGACAAACCTTTGCATCAAAGTTATCTACTTAAACTTAAAGACCCACCTCAGACAAGAGAGTTTCAACAGAAGAAATAAGCAAGTAAAGTTTCATTGACTTAGATTGACAACTTTTGAATCCAAACTTTTGATAGAACCTAAGTGCATCTTGATCTAAAGCATCTACAACA
>JAYKIP010000032.1:0-5731 GCA_035286205.1 Merismopediaceae cyanobacterium | reverse complement strand
AGGGAATGGAAATGGGCTAAGAGTTTTTTCTGACGTTCAAAGCCTAGCCCCGGAATTTCTGCTAACCGCGATCGCCGACTGTGGGAGAGACGTTGATGACGATGAAAGGAGACGGCAAAACGGTGGGCCTCATCCCGGACGCGACGCAGGAGTTGTACCCCTGGTTGTTCGGGATCGGTGGGTAACGGTTGGGAGGCTCCGGGCAGAAAAATTTCCTCCCGTTGTTTTGCTAAACTGACTAGGGCAAATTCTCCCAATAAATTCAGACTGTCTAACACCTTAACGACAGCAGATAATTGACCTTTTCCCCCGTCAATCATCACTAAATCCGGTAAATCTGACCGCGACATTTGGGGATCTGAATATTTTTTAAACCGCCGACCAATCACTTCTGCTAAACTGGCAAAATCATCCGAATGACCAATAGTAATGGCGGGATTTTTAATATTATAGTGACGATAATGTTGGGGAGCCGGAATGCCATCCAGAAAAACCACCTGGGATGCAACGGGATAAGACCCCTGAAAATGGGAAATATCATAGCCTTCAATCCGTTTAGGGAGGGTTTTTAAGGCTAAAATTTTGGCTAAATCTTCCAGACTGCGGGCGTGACGTTCAGCGTGCCGTTGATGATGCTCTAATTCATAATGGGCATTCCGTTCCACCATGGCTAATAGATCCGCTTTGCTTTGTCGTTGGGGACAATGAATTTCCACTTTGCGGCCTTTTTGAGAGGTTAACCATTCCACTAAAATATCACCATCGGGGAGGGGATACTGCACAAGAATTTCCCTGGGAATTTCCGCCGTTTCTCCCTGTTGATAATGCTCCTCTAATACCCGTTGCAAAATGGCCCCTTCTTCGCCCGATCGCGCCTCAGCAAAAAAGCCTAACCGACCCACCAAACGTCCTGCCCGAATTTGAAAGAGTTGAATGGCACAATAATGATCATCGGCGGCTAAGGCGATCGCATCCCTGGAGATTGTATCATCGGGTAAGGCCACTTTTTGATCCGCGTGGAGACGGTTTAAGGCTAAAATTTGATCCCGCAATTTCGCCGCTTGTTCAAACTGTAACTGCTCGGCCGCTCGTTCCATTTGCGCTTGGAGTTTCTGGGTTAACTCTTGGCTTCTTCCCTGAAAGATCATGGCAATTTTGTTGAAAATTTGACGATAATCCTCCGGTGTAATTAATTGTTGACAGACCCCAGGACATAACCCCATATCATAATTTAAACAAGGGCGGTCTTTAAACAGGGGTTTAGGTCGTTGACGTAGAGGAAAAACTTGTTTGATAATCTGGAGGGTTTGTCGCAATAAAAAGCTATCCACGTAGGGGCCATAATAACGGTCTTTGCTATTATTTAAACGACGTTTGCGGGTGATAAAAATGCGGGGATAGGTTTCCGACCAGGTAATACAAACATAGGGATATTTTTTGTCATCTTTCAGTAAAATATTAAAGTGGGGCTGATGGTGTTTAATAAAATTGGCTTCGAGGGCTAGGGCTTCCGTTTCCGTATCGGTGACAATAAATTCAATTTCTGCAATTTGTTGCACCATTAACGCAATGCGGGGACTATGGGAAGCCGACTCTCGAAAGTAGGATCTGACCCTCGTGCGTAGGACTTTCGCTTTCCCGATATACAAAATCTCGCCCTGGCGATCGCGCATGAAATAGACCCCCGGTTCCCCCGGAATGGCTTTTAAACAGCTTTCGAGGCGATCGGGATCACGCATTAACACCGGGGAGGGGTTCCCCAGATGATCACGGCTTCCATCGGTAAGAGGCATGGTTAACAGGGAGATTGGGAGAAGGGAGCGGGAATCAGAATAAAGGGTTGAAGGGGCGGAACGGCGATCGCGGGAGAGCGGCCCCAATAGGCTATAATGACCCAGGTTTTGTCATCATTGCATCAATTTTTTTAGACTCCCCATAAACGTTATGACACAAGGTAAATTCGGATTTGGCCTAGGCAAGATTAAAGAATTGCAAGAAGCCTTCCAAAAAGCGCAACAGGTGCAAGAGCAGGCGAAAGTGCTCCAGGAAGACCTGGAAAAAATGGAACTGGAAGGTCAAAGTGCGGACGGTTTAGTGACGGTCAAGATCAGTGGCAACCAAGAACCGAAGGGGATCGCCATTAATCCTTCTTTGTTGGAAAAAGACCTAGAAACCATCTGCGCGACGATTACCGAAGCCATGCAAGCCGCCTACCAGGAATCTACGGAAACCATGCGTCAAAAGATGGAAGAGTTAACCAGTGGGTTAAATTTACCCGGTTTGTAAAGATTCCCCTTAATATTGAGGAAACATCTGTGGTTCGTATTCTCCAACTCTCCCAATTAACCCCTCACGAATTAGCTCAACTCCATCGCCGTTCGGAACAGGATATTGATCAAGTCTTACCGATCGCGCAAACCGTCATCGAGCGGATTCGACAGGCGGGCGATCGCGGAGTGGTGGAATACGCCCAGAAGTTTGATTATGCGGGGGCCACACCGGACAATTTAAAGGTGACTCCCGCCGAATTTGCCGAGGCTGAACAGTTAGTCAATCCCGAATTACGGCAGGCCGTTGAACACGCTTTTCGTAATATCCAGACCGTTCACCAAAAACAAATGCCCGTGCCGATGCACCTCGCAGAAATTGAACCGGGGGTGTTTGCCGGGGAAAAAATTACGCCGATTCCTAAAGTGGGGTTATACGTACCGAGGGGCAAAGGGGCTTTTCCCTCTATGATGTTGATGTTGGCGGTGCCGGCCCAGGTGGCCGGGGTGAAGCAAATCGTGGTCTGTACCCCTCCCGATCGCCAGGGCAAAGTGGAACCGGTTTCCCTGGTGGCGGCTAAAATGGCCGGGGTGACGGAAGTGTATAAATTAGGCGGCATTCAAGCTCTCGCGGCGATCGCCCTGGGAACGGAAAGCGTGACAAAAGTAGATAAATTAATTGGCCCTTGCAGTATCTACGGAGCGGCGGCAAAACGTTTATTGGTGGGATTAGTGGATGTGGGATTACCGGCTGGCCCCAGTGAATCCATTGTCTTGGCCGATGAAACCACCGATCCCCGACTGGCGGCGATGGACTTATTAATCGAAGCGGAACATGGCTCAGACTCGGCGGCCCTGTTGGTGACCCATAGCGCAACCTTGGCCCAACAAATTCAAAAATACGTTCAGGAGTATTTACAAGCCTTACCCGATTGGCGACGGGAGTTTTGTGAACAGGGATTGGCGGCCTACGGTGGCATTTTAGTAACTGACAGTTTGCAGGCTTCCCTGGATTTTATTCATGAATACGCGCCGGAACATTTACAGGTATTGGTGCAAGACCCCTTAGCGTTGGTGGGCAAAATTGACAATGCCGGGGAAATTCTACTGGGCTATTACACCCCCTCTTCGGCGGCCACCTATGCGATCGGCGTTAATGCGGTATTACCGACCGGCGGTTTTGCGCGTTCCTACTCGGCGGTGTCGGTATTTGATTTTCTCAAGCGTTCTACTTTGGCTTACTTAACCCAAGAAGGATTCCAGGGAGTCAAGGAAACGGTGAAAGTCCTCGCCGATTATGAGGAATTTCCGGCCCATGCCCAGGCGATCCGCTTGCGGGAAACATTAGGGTTTTAAGGTCAGGGGGAGAAACCTGTTACAGACGGTACAAAATACTAGGGCCATGGCTATCGGTGCCACAGGTATTCAACAATCCATAGATTTCGCTAAAGTAGCAAATTTCTTCGGTTTGCGGGCCACTACTTTCCCAAGGTTTGGGATTACCATAGGCATAGAAGGATTCCAGCCCATCAATACCCAGTTCAACGGCCAAGGGAATTAAACGGCTGGCGGGTTGCCGATACCGGGCAGGGTGCGCTAAAACCACTAATCCTCCGGCCTGGTGGAGAGCCTTCACCACTAATTCCGCTTTTTCTAAGCCTTGACGGGGGCGATCGCCTTGCAAGTAGGGTGTTAATGCCGGGTGAGTTGGCTCAAAACCATAGCCGAGGATATGGACTTCCGTTTCCAACAGTTCCGCCGTAATTTCCACCCCAGACCAGAAGTGTGGGAGAGAGACTTGGGGGTTTTGGGCTTGATAATCGCTTAACCATTGTTGAGCTTGGTAATAACCTTGAACGCTGTGGTGGTCAGTGATCGCCAATCCTTTTAACCCGATATGCAGGGCTTCAGCTATTAATGCCTGGGGAGACAATCGCCCATCGGAACAGTGGGTATGTAAGTGAAAATTGTAATCGTAGGGGCAACTCTCAGGAGTTAAGGTTTCCCACACTCGACGGAGAGCGGCGATCGACGGGGAACAGAACGGAGCAGTCACGCAAGAAGCAACCATAGGTTAAGCAGAACTCGCTTAGGATAGTGCGAGCTTTCTCTAGCCTACCATAACAAAACTTTACAAAATGTGGCGGATTGGGGCCAATTCCCCGCCGGTTTCTAGGGCTAACTTTACGTTTAAAGAGGGTTGTCAAAATGTCAGGAACTAAGACGACAGGCGCGTTAGCAGGTCTTGGGTCACTATTTCCCCCTGGGTTTCTGCCGGGATCGTCAGGAGACGTTGGGTACCTTGGTAATACTCCAAAATAGGGACGGTTCGTTGATGGAAGGCGGCAATGCGGTTGCGGATAATGGGCAGTTGATCATCCACCAGGGATCGCTCCAGGGAACGGGTCATCATGGTGGTTTCGCTAATTTCAAGATAAACCGCCCAGTGGAGAGGTTGCTTTAGCTCTTCGAGGAGAAAATCCAATTCTTCGGCCTGGAAGGCGGTGCGGGGATACCCTTCTAATAGCCAATTTCCCTGTAAATCCTTTTTGTTGAGGCGTTGGCGGATGAATTGAATCATTAATACGTCGGGCAGTAATTCCCCCGTTAAAACGTAGGGTTGAGCCTTAAGACCCAGAGGGGATTGACTGGCGATCGCTTCCCGCAAAATGTCTCCAGTGGAAATAATGGGTAGATTGAGGGTTTTATGAAGGTTTTTAGCCTGGGTGCTTTTACCTGACCCTGGCCCCCCCAATATCACTAGACGCATAGATAACTCCACAATTTGCTTTTCAGTGTATCGGCAGTTTATGGCGTAAGCAAGCGTTGATGATAATTTCGCCAGAGGACGACGGCTTGACTGCTACTGCCTCTGGTGGGGCGATTGTCATCATTTCCCAGCCAAATCCCCGTTACCCAATCTTTTTGCGGCACAATGCCAATAAACCATAGATCAACGCCATTGTTAGTCGTACCAGTTTTGCCCCTGGCCTGGGGAATCGTTTGGGCGGCTTGGGCTGTGCCGTTGGTTACGGCCTGTCGTAGCATTCCCTGGAGAGTTTGGGCGATCGCCGGGGTAATCACGGATTGAGGCTCCGGGGCATCCTCCTGGGCATCATAAATCACGCGACAGGTTTGGGGTTGTTGATAATTTTGACAGTCCCCCCCATCCAAAATCCGACGAATACTCCGGGGTTTTTGCCATAGTCCTTGATTGGCGATCGCTCCGTAGGCTCCGGTCATCGCTAACACAGTGGTTTCCCGTTCTCCGAGGACTAAGCCTGGCGTTGGGGTTAAGGAGGAAGTTACCCCCAAGCGTTCTGCCACTTGTATCACATGATTTAACCCGACCTGTTGAGCCACCCGTAGGGCCACCGCATTTTCTGACCGGGCGAATCCCTGGGTTAAGGTAACATCTCCCGTACTCCGTTCGCAGGCTTTGAAGGCTTGGCCATTCCAGGTCA
>JAYKIP010000031.1:0-8795 GCA_035286205.1 Merismopediaceae cyanobacterium | reverse complement strand
TAAGCTGATATTACACTTGGCTGTCGAGGGTTTTGAACATTTACGCATGGTTTTAATTTTTATCGTGAATTAACATCTCTCTCCTGCAGTACACATTTTTGCAAATTTGTCAATGCGTAACTCCTATATCTATCGAGATATTCGCCAGATTTTAATCCAATAGAACATTTATGGTGGGAAATCAAAGCCTTCATTAGAAGATTTAGACCAAAAACGGAGGAGGGGGTGGAGAAACTAATCAAAATAGCCCTTCTATTACACACACCTGAAATGACAAAGAAGTATTTTACCCATTGTTGCTATTGTGCCACATAGATAGTGAATCCGCCGTACCTTAAAAATTTGCCCGTATCCTGAAAAAAGTCGTCAATTATTATGGTTGAAAAACGCTCATTTCCCGCCTCTGGTTTATCGAAAACGACCCTGATTGTTGTCAGTCTGGCCTTACTATTTGGGAGTAGTGTGGCTCTGTTAGAGATTTATCGCCAAAAGCGGGGAGAAACCCCTAAGCTCGAAACAACTTCTCAAGCCTTTAATTTAACCCTAGGAGACCTACAAAGTTTGGCGATCGCCAACCCAGGGAAAACCCTACAAATCGAACGCAGTCCGGCTCCGGCTGACCGTTGGCAACTCCGTTTACCCGACCCAAAAACGGTGAGTGAACCGGCCTTAATTTTTGTAATGAACTTATTAGCCGGTGTTGATCGCAGTCAGGACTTTACCGCTCCTGCATCTCAACTAGCAGACTATGGTTTAGTTCCCCCCCGTGCCACCTTAACCTTGAAACCAAAGAACGGTCAAACCCAACAATTATGGTTAGGTAATCCAAATTTTCAAGGAAAATCCCTCTATGCAGTGATTAATCCCACAAATCCCTTGCCCAAGACCGTCAAAATAAGCTTAGTTTCCCTCAGTTTTGCCGATGTGGTGAAGCGATCGCCCCAGGACTGGCTTAAAGTGGAAGATACCCCTCCACCCCAACCGGCTTCTCCCATCCCGGCAACCTCCCCTCAACCTTAACTCCCAAATCCCTACTCCCAAATCCCTACCCCTATGACTATTAAATCTGACCTCAGTACCCAAGAATTAGCCCAAATGTTGGCCGAACGATTGGCGATCGCCCCGAAGGACTGGCATCGTTTAAAGGCCAATCGTCAAGCCCAAGCCAGTCAAAATATGGCCGCCGCCCTGGTTTATTTACTCAAAGATCAACCGGAGGAAGCTTTAACCCACTTACACCAAGCCACCGGCTGGCTAGACCGTTCCATTAAACCCTTACCCTGTCCCACCCATGGCGATCGCCCGGCCTAACGTTTTAAAGTTTAAAGATTTGTCACGCTCCCCGGTGAACCTTGTTTCGCACCCAAAAGTTTTCGCTATCCTTAAAGGTTAAGACAGTCTTAATCGGGGTCATAGCCAGGGAGAATGGTCAACCCCTAACAGGTCATTGCCGATGAGGAGGGAGGAAACACCATGGCATCCTGGGAACACTATTACCAAATCTTAGGATTAGATTGGGGAGCCAGCCTGGATGAGGTCAATCAGGCATATCACGACCTCGCCTTTATTTGGCATCCCGATCGCCTCCCCTCCGATAACCAACGTCTCCGGGCCAAAGCCACCGCCAAATTACAGGAAATTAATCGAGCGAGGGAAGAGTTACACCGTCTTAGTGAATTGGGTCATCATCCCTCCGCTACTCCTCAGGTCTCTCACGAGCAACCCGTTACCCCTCCCAAAAAGCACACGGCCCACCCACCTCCCCATCCCCAGGGAGAATGGCATCAACGTCCCTACTATAAAGACCTCAGTGGAGCCAATTTACAGGGAGCCAACCTCAAGGAACGGGATTTGTCTGGGCGCAAATTAATCCAAGCCAATCTCAGCTATGCCGATTTAAGTGACAGTTTTCTGCATCAGATCAACCTAGAGGGAGCCAACCTGTTTCGGGCCAATTTACGCCGGGCGAATCTCCTAGAGGCCAACTTACGGCGGGCAAATTTACAGGAAGTCAATTTATTAGGAGCCGATTTAAGTGGAGCCGATCTCAGTCATGCCGATTTACGAGGAGCCAAAGTGATGGCCGGCAGTCGGATGATGGTGAAGTTAACGGCGGTCAAATTAACCGGGGCGATTTTACCGGACGGTTCTATCCACAAATAAACAGTCAGTCCCAAGAAAGTGAACAGTCCTGCCGGACGACCCATTACCCTAGTTCGCCATTAAAATAAAAGTCTTCTGTGACCAAAAAAATCTATGGTGCAAACCCCTCTCCCCCCCCTTGACTCCCCTTTTCTTTACCCCGAATCCGATGGGAAACCCATGGCTGATAATACCCTGCAATATCAATGGATTGTTTGTCTCGTCTCTAATCTGAGGCATTTGTTTCGAGGTCAAGCCGTTTTTGTCGCAGGCGATTTGCTGTGGTATCCGCAACAGGTCACGGTTCCCCCGGCTCCGTCCCAAGCCCCTGATGCCATGGTGGTTTTTGGTCGTCCGAGTGGAGAGCGACGCAGTTACAAACAGTGGGCAGAAGATAATATTCCCCCGCAAGTGGTGTTTGAGATTCTGTCCGAGAGCAACACAGCCCGCGATATGCTCAGTAAGCAAAAGTTTTATCGCCAATACGGGGTGTTAGAGATGTTTTTCTATGACCCAGAGTCCTACGACTTTTGGGGATTGGTACGCGCCCATCCGGAACAGGAATTTGAGCCGATTACTCCCCTCAATTTTCCCTGGACTTCTCCACTGCTAGGGGTGCGTTTTGAAATGTCTTCCGAGGGTTTAGCCCTATTTCATCCCAATGGAGAACCTTTTCAGGATCCGGAGACCCTTTTTGAGGAAAGGGATTTAGCTCAACAGGAACGCAATTTGGCCCAACAGGAACGCGATCGCGCCTTTGCTAAATTGCGGGAATTAGGCATTGATCCGGCTACTTTATGAGTCTAACCTTATGATCGAACACGCCACCCTCCAGAGCTTAGTAGAACAGAAATTAGTGACGGTTCAACGTCATCCTGATGCGGAATTATTTATCTATAATTATAGTCCTTTAGTGCAGTATCAACGGCTTTGGAATGAGATCACGTTGATGACGAGGGGCTTAATTTTGGATGCTCAGGGAAACATTATGGCGCGTCCTTTTAAGAAGTTTTTTAACTGGGAGGAACATGAGCCGCAGGAGATTCCCCAGGAACCTTTTGAGGTGTTTGATAAAGCCGATGGCAGTCTCGGCATTCTCTATTGGTTAGAGGGACAACCGGCGATCGCCACTAGGGGCAGTTTTACCAGTGAGCAGGCCATTCATGCCACCCAAATTCTCCGCGATCGCTATGCCCACCTCTGGAAAAAATTAGACCCGGATGTAACCTATCTTTTTGAAATTATTTATCCGGCTAACCGTATTGTGGTGGATTATGGCACCTGGGATGACTTATTATTATTAGCCGTCTTAGATAAACAAACCGGTCAAGATTTACCCTTGCCCACTGACCTTGATTTTCCCATTGTTACCCGTTACGATGGCATTCAGGATTTAGCCCAATTAAAAGCTCTCGAAAAAAATAATCAAGAAGGCTTTGTCGTTCGTTTTAAGAGTGGTTTCCGGTTAAAATTAAAGTTTGCGGAATATGTCCGACTGCATCGCTTAATTACCCAAACCTCTAGCACCATTGTCTGGGAATATTTATCCCAGGGTAAAAGCTTTGAAGAATTATTAGAGCGAGTCCCCGATGAATTTTACGAATGGGTTAAGCAAACCAAACAGACCCTAGAAGAACAGTTTAATGACATTTTAAGGGAGGCTCAACAAGCCTTACAACCATTTCCGACACGCAAAGAATCGGCGGCCTATTTCCTCACGCAAAAATATCCCCATGTGATGTTTCGCTTGTTGGATGGCAAAGATCCGGGGGAAGTCATCTGGAAAATGATTAAGCCGCCCTACAGTAAACCCTTTAAGATAGAAACCTAGCGGTATTTCTGCCTACCTCTCTCTCCCCCCCGTTGGATAAAATATATCAAGTATCATTGCTATGTTAAAAGTCATTCTTTGTAAAGGGTTACCGGGTTCAGGCAAAAGCACCTGGGCCAAAAAACTGATTGATGATCATCCTGGACAATATAAGCGCATTAACAAAGATGATTTACGGGCAATGCTCGATAATAGCAAATTTTCTAAAAGTAATGAAAATTTTGTTTTGGCGGTACGGGATCAAGTGTTATTAATGGCGTTAAAAGAAGACAAAAATGTCATTATTGATGACACCAATTTACATCCTAAACACGAAAAAGCGATTCGGGAATTGGTTAAAGGGATTGCAGAAGTGGTTATCCAAGATTTTACGAATGTTCCCCTAGAAACCTGCATTCAACGGGATTTAACTCGTTTTGCGTCCGTTGGCGAAAAAGTGATTCGGGATATGTACCGTCAGTTTTTGGCTCCGAAACCAGAACCCTACACTTTTCAAACCGGTTTACCTTCGGCCATTATCTGTGATCTGGATGGAACCCTGTGTTTAATTCATCACCGTAATCCCTACGATGCCAGCCGTTGTGATGAGGATGCGTTGAACCCAGTCGTTGCTTCTTTATTAGTGGGTAAAACGGTTTTGTTAGTTTCTGGACGGGAAGAAAAATACCGGGAACCTACCCTCAAATTTTTAGCCAAACACAACATTCCATATCATGCCCTTTGGATGCGCCAAACCGGCGATCGCCGCAAGGATTCGATCATTAAACAGGAAATTTTTGATACCCATATTCGAGGCGTTTATAATATCGAATTTGTGTTAGATGATCGCAATCAAGTGGTGGCTCTCTGGCGGAGCTTGGGGTTAACCTGTCTCCAGGTCGCTGATGGAGACTTTTAGGCGCATTAAAACGTAAGAAAAGTCCCAGCCTTCCATTGCGTCTTGCTCGGTAACGTTGTTTTTTGGCGATCGCCTCTCCCCCATCTCCCCCGGTAAGGCCTGTAGCCACTCCCCAGAACTCAAAGAAAATAGTTTGCTTGATTGTGCCATTCGGACAGACAAGAAGCCCTGTTCCTGTCAATGATATAAAGGGAGTCAAACAAGAAGTCTTTATTGAGACAAGCCTTAGTGATAAGTTTTGCTAATGGTTTTCTCCACAAATTGTAATCTAAAGATCTGTGAATGGATTGCATAGGGTGTTTCCGACCGTGATAAGATGATCCCCAGCAATAGTTAACTGGGTTGTCGCAGAAAATTCTCGTACACCAAATAACTTTTTAAAGTGATCGCCCTGACGGAGATCAAGGGTCTTGTGCGGCCTAACCTCTATGTCCAGGAGCCGATACGCCATTAATTTTATGGAGGAATCAATTAAATGGTACAAGCCAAAGCCAAAGCAGGGTTTGAGGCAGGCGTAAAAGACTATCGTCTGACCTATTACACCCCTGACTATACCCCGAAAGATACAGACTTACTTGCCTGTTTCCGTATGACCCCCCAACCTGGCGTTCCTCCTGAAGAAGCAGGGGCAGCCGTAGCGGCGGAATCCTCGACAGGAACCTGGACAACGGTTTGGACAGACAACCTCACCGACTTAGATCGTTACAAAGGCCGTTGCTATGACATCGAGCCGGTGCCCAACGAAGATAATCAATATTTTGCTTTTATTGCCTATCCCCTCGACCTGTTTGAAGAAGGCTCTGTCACCAACGTTTTAACCTCCTTAGTCGGTAACGTCTTTGGTTTTAAAGCTCTGCGGGCATTACGTTTAGAAGATATTCGCTTCCCCGTTGCCTTAATTAAAACTTTCCCTGGCCCTCCCCACGGGATCACCGTTGAACGGGATAAATTAAACAAATATGGTCGTCCCCTGTTAGGTTGTACCATTAAACCCAAACTCGGTCTGTCGGCGAAAAACTACGGTCGTGCCGTTTATGAGTGTCTGCGCGGTGGTTTAGACTTCACCAAAGACGACGAAAATATTAACTCTCAGCCCTTCATGCGGTGGCGCGATCGCTTCCTGTTTGTCCAAGAAGCCATTGAAAAAGCCCAAGCCGAAACCAACGAAGTCAAAGGTCACTACCTAAACGTAACGGCGGGAACCTGCGAAGAAATGCTGAAACGGGCCGAATTTGCGGCGGAAATCAAAACCCCGATCATCATGCACGACTTCCTGACCGGTGGTTTTACCGCGAACACCACCCTCGCCAAATTCTGCCGTGATAAAGGCTTACTGCTCCACATCCACCGAGCGATGCACGCCGTTATTGACCGTCAGAAAAATCACGGGATTCACTTCCGCGTTTTAGCGAAATGTTTACGTCTCTCTGGGGGTGACCACCTCCACTCTGGAACCGTTGTGGGTAAACTCGAAGGGGAACGGGGCATCACCATGGGCTTTGTTGACCTGATGCGGGAAGACTACGTGGAAGAAGATCGTTCGCGCGGTATTTTCTTCACCCAAGACTATGCCTCCATGCCTGGCACCATGCCCGTTGCTTCCGGTGGTATTCACGTATGGCACATGCCCGCCCTGGTGGAAATCTTCGGTGATGATTCCTGCTTACAATTCGGTGGTGGAACTCTGGGTCACCCCTGGGGTAACGCGCCGGGTGCCACCGCCAACCGTGTCGCCCTCGAAGCCTGTATCCAAGCCCGGAACGAAGGCCGTAACCTGGCCCGCGAAGGTAATGATGTGATCCGCGAAGCTTGCCGTTGGTCGCCCGAATTGGCCGCCGCTTGCGAACTGTGGAAAGAAATTAAATTCGAGTTCGAGGCTATGGACACCCTGTAAGGGGAATAGTTGATAGGGAATAGAGAATAGTTGATAGTGAACAGTTAAAAGGATACCGTTGTCGTTCAGTAGATCCTCACAAGATCCTTCACGAGATCCCCAAGGATTTGCTCAACCGGGAAACCCTAACTAACGGTTAAAACATTTCTCACTGTTCTTGATTCATTGATGATTTATTAATCACTATTCGCTATTCACTACTCACTATTTCTGTTGGGGGTTGTTCATGCAGATTAAGCAAGTTGCCCAGGCGACAGCGAAAGTATTACAAAGCTACCTAACCTACCAAGCGGTGATTACCATCCGCAATGAATTAGCAGAAACCAACCCTCCTCAAGCGATCTGGCTCGGTCAATACGCGGCAACTCACAATCTTCAGGATGGAGAAGCCTTTATCGAAGACCTATTAACAGAGAACAAGGAACTGGTTTTGCGAATCTTAACGGTGAGGGAATACCTGGCGGAAGAGGTGCTGGACTTTTTACCCACCATGGTACGGAGTAATATCAATCAAGCCAACACGGAACATCGCCGCCATCTGCTAGAACGACTCACCCAATCCTTACCCGATTCAGAATTGTCGCTACCGAATGAGGTAGAACGGGAGTCTGATCATCCAGATTTCCCCCCTGCTTAAGTTGTAATCAGACAGGATTAATTGACCCATGAAAACGTTACCGAAAGAGCGTCGTTACGAAACCCTTTCTTATCTGCCTCCTTTAACCGATCAACAAATCGTTAAACAGGTGCAATACCTGATTGACCAAGGGTTTATCGCCGGTGTGGAATTTGAAGAAAATCCCCAACCCGATACCCACTTCTGGACGATGTGGAAACTGCCTTTCTTTGGTGGAGCTTCTGCTCAAGAAGTGCTGTCTGAAGTGCGGGAATGCCGGACAGAGTATCCCAATTCCTATGTGCGCGTGATTGGTTTTGACAATATTAAACAGTGCCAAACCATTAGCTTTATCGTTCACAAGCCCAACCAAAGCACTTCTCGCTACTAGATTCTCGCTATTAGAAGAGTTAGAGCATTTTGGCCTGCTTGCTGATTTAAGCTTTGTCTCAGTGAACTGATTAGAAGGCCCGCTTCGGCGGGTTTTTTGTTGCTGAAAATAAGACCCCTCCATCACCAGGAAGGGTTAATGAAGGGCGGTTTGTTTTATTTGGCCTTTTTCGCGGATTCTAAAATTTTCAAGACTTGTAGTTTTTGCTTGGGGGATAAATCGAGGGTGGGTAAAAGTTCTTTAACCTCTTTGCCCCCGGCTAATCCCTGCTGGAGTTGTTGTTTTTGGGCATCGGTGAGGATTTCTCCTAACTGCATCATTAGTTCTAATTTTTCGGGACTCACCTTGGGGGTTGCATCGTTGGGATTGTTTCCAGTGGGGGTTTGGGACAGAAGGGGAGAAATGGGAACGAGGACTAGGGTTACCCCTAACAGTAAAGCGGATAGTTTTTTGATCATCATGGGCATGAGCGAAAGATTAAGGACAAAACCGCTTGCAACCGACGAATAAGCCTTGGTTATTTTCAAAACGAGCCTTTTGGCTACCGCCCACCAATGTTGGGGAAGCAATCAGTCAACGTATTGAAAAAAGATTCCTTTCCTTTGGGGAATTGAGAGAGCCAGGGCTCAATGAGAAGTTTCAATTGAGATGCGGTATAGGAACTAGTTTAGGGGAAAAGGTTGAGATTGCCTTGATGCTTTAGCCTTAATCCTATCTGGTGATGCTTCAGGTGTCAGGCTCTGTCTGGGGAAGGATAATCAACCAGGGCAGTTGCTATATTGGCTCAGAAGTCCTCACGTCCGGGACTCCATCCCCTAGAATAGGAACCCAGGGATTCAGTCTTCGCGTCAATGGGGATAATCCTGATTTAAGGAAGAAAACCTATCTTCCCGTTGGTAAAACTGATTAAAAACAATTCCGTCGCGCCTGTTTAATTATTCCTCTGGATAACCTGAATTTTATGCTAAAATCACTGCTTTCAAGTGGCTTATGCCTGTGTACGTTATTGGTATTTCCTGAAAT
>JAYKIP010000030.1:0-3789 GCA_035286205.1 Merismopediaceae cyanobacterium | reverse complement strand
TTTATGTGTCAACATACGAGCTATGTACACTGGTTCAGGAGGATTGTTTATGCAAACTAATTTCGTCGTTTTGGGGTTACTACGTCTTTAAATGTAAAGTTTTGTTACGGGATTCAACATTTCTGGGGTTAAACAAGTTGGACAACTACTTCCTGATGCCTATGCTCCAAAAACGATCCCAGAAGTCGGAGAACTAGATGAATTGGAGACTTTTTGCGGTCGAATAAAAGAATAAAATCTGGATTTGGACAGCAGTTGAGCACTTTCGAGCTGGGATTCTTGGATGGGTAATTGGTGATCATAGTGCAAAGACTTTTCAACACCTATGGAAATGTATCTCATTTTGGAAGTGTTATTTCTGGGTAAGTGATGGTAATCCAGTTTATCCAATATTTATTCCTGACGGAGATCATATTGTTAGCAAAACTTACATGACAAGAGTAGAGGGAGAAAATACAAGATTACGTCATTACTTAGCACGTCTTCATCGTAAGACTCTCTGCTATTCAAAATGTGTAAAAATGCTAGAATATTCTATTAAGCTTTTAATTCACTACCTTAAGTTTAAGGATGTTCCAGTTCCTTGTATTTTCGCTTGATTCATCTTTGTATCTGACAACGCCGGGGTTTTTGATTGGGAACATTCTCGTGTTTGCTCTGTTGCTTGTTTAGAGCGTCTCTATCTCATTGTTGCCATTTCTATTCTCTTTGCTACTTTACGGTGGATTCTGCAACTAAGAGGTACAATGGGGATATAACAACGTCACTCACTGTAGAGAATATCATGCCATCACTATCTCTGGATCTTCGCAAGAGAATTATCGAAACCTACGAAAAGGGCAATACTTCCATCCGGAAAGTGGCCCAGCAGTTTCAGGTTAGTAAAACCACTGTTAACAATCTCATCCAGTTAAAACGAGCCACTGGGGAAATTGCCCCTAAACCCCCTAATGGCGGCAAGCCTAGTCGTCTTTTGGGAAAAGAAGCCGAAGCAATTAACATGGTAGAACAACACCCCGATTACACCCTCTCAGAATATTGTGAGCTATGGAGAGAAAAAACCGATATTGATATAGCCCCCAGCACGATGTGTTCCTTCTTGAAAGCCTTGAAACTCAGCCGTAAAAAAAAACAAAACGAAGCCACCGTGCCAGTCGAGAGGAGGTTCAGCAAGAAAGAATGCCTAACAATGTATGTTAATGGTTCAGGTTTTAGGCAGATTGAACGAGTAAAGGTGTTCATCATACAACGATAACCACTTGGGTGAAAGAAGTGGGAGAACTTCTTCCCGAAGCCTATGAGCCAGAAACAATTCCTAAAGTAGGAGAGTTGGATGAATTGGAAACTTTTGTTGGTCAAAAAAAAACAAGATCTGGCTGTGGACTGCTATAGACCACTTTAGGGCTGGAATATTAGGTGTGGAGTTAATTTTACCCGATCAAGAAATGGTCATTGCTCATTTAAGTCGTGAACAATTTCATCATTTAGAATTAAAAATGGATCAAACAGTGTTTATCAAAATCCGTCAGACAAAAGTCTTTACGGAACGGCAAGGGTTTCTGAATTTTGCGATCTAAAACTGGGCTTCAGCTTGCCCAGAACGCTATCTGATATAATACCGACATCAGAAAATACGGTTGTTGTCCCACCCATGTTCCAGAACAGCCTACGCCCTGCCCTAATTAATCAAGTTTTGCCTGACTCGATCGCCTCTGAAATCGGTTTTGAACCGGGGGATGCGATCGTCTCTATTAATGGCAGTCAACCCAGGGATTTAATTGATTATCAATTTCTCTGTGCCGATGAATATTTAGAATTGGAAGTGTTAGATCAGAAAGGCAAAATTCATCATTTAGAAATTGAAAAAGACTACGATGAAGACCTCGGTTTAGGCTTTGCAACGGCTCTCTTTGATGGGCTTATTCAGTGTAATAATCATTGTCCTTTTTGTTTTATTGATCAACAACCTCCTGGCAAACGGGCTAGTCTGTATGATAAAGATGATGATTATCGCCTTAGTTTTCTCTACGGCAGTTATCTAACTTTAACTAATTTAACAGAGAAAGAATGGCAACGGATTCAACAAATGCGTCTTTCGCCTCTCTACGTTTCCGTTCATGCCACTGACCCCGATACTCGCATTCAACTCCTCAAAAATCCCAGGGCCGGGCAAATTCTAAAACAGTTAAAATGGTTTCAGGAAAATCGTCTGCAAATTCATGCTCAGGTTGTTGTTTGTCCGGGAATTAATGATGGCCAACAATTAGAAAAAACCCTCCTAGAATTAGCCCAATTTCATCAGGGAGATTGTCCCGCCGTCCTCTCCGTCGCAGTGGTTCCTGTCGGCTTAACCCGTTTTCGTCCCTCAGAAGATCCTCTCATCCCCGTCAGTCCTACAAAAGCTCAGGAAGTGATTACCCAAGTTCAAGCCCTACAAACGCAATTTAAAGCCCAATTTCAGAGCCATTTTGCCTGGTTAGCTGATGAATGGTTTTTGATTGCCCAGGTAGATTTACCTCCCGAATCGGACTATGAAGATTATCCCCAAATTGGCAATGGAGTCGGGTCAATTCGTCAATTTTTACGCCAATTTATGACCCTCGCCGATGAAAAATTACCCCAAAGTCTGCCAATTTCTAAAGTATTGACCTGGGTTGTTGGGAATGCCGTAGAAAAGGCTTTTGAGCCTTTGGTGAATCGTTTAAATCAAGTGCAGGGATTAACGGTCAATTTAGCGGCTTTAAATAGTGATTATTGGGGACAGGAAATCACGGTTACGGGCTTATTAACGGGTCAGGATTTAATTCAAAAGTTATCTGGCAGAGTTTTAGGCGATGGGATTTTATTACCGACTTTAATGTTAAAGCATGATGATACGTGCTTTTTAGATGATCTCACAGTAGAGCAAGTTGCCCAAAGCTTAAAGACTCGGATTTTTTGCTGTCAGGATATTGAAAGTTTATTAGTCTATTGTGTGGCTTAAAATCTGTCTAACTTGAAACCCATCGTTTTTTGATTCCCTAATGCGATCCCCCTAAATCCCCCTTTTTAAGGGGGACTTGTTCCTGAGATGTCTGTAAAAAACTACACCAAAAGGAATGGGGTTTAGAATGAAACGGAGGGAATCGTTAATCCCAGGTTAGACAAAAGGCGATCGCCCTGTTGACTGGTGACTAAAATTTGCCGCGATCGCCCAAACAAAATCGAACCCATCATCACTTTTTTCTGGGTTTGTTGCCAGAGATACCTCTCCGTCCGTTGATCAATGGTTTCTGCTAGAACTTGATAAAGAGAACTTGTCCAGGCGTGAGAGAAAGAATCTAATTGATCCCAGGATTGTAACAATTGCCAAGCGGCCTCGATGGTTTCACAGTGTAATAATTTTTGTAAAAATTCGGTGGGGATTCCTACCTTGACCCCCTGGGCAATGAAAATTTCTAAACGGGCATCGGCTAAATGATGATGAGTATGAAAAATTCCTCCGGCTAATTTTACCAATTTACCGTGATAACCCAGTAATAAAATTTGCTGAACTTCCCCCAACGCCGCAGTGACTAATAAAGGCCCCAACCAGTTAGCGGTTTTAACTAATATTTCGGGCGGAAAGCCCAATTGTTGAGCAAAATTTAAGCCATTTTCCCCAATACAAAAGACTAATAAAGGGTGATGTTTAGTCTGCTCTTGTAGTTGAGTTTGTAGGGTTTGTAAATGTTCGGCGGCGCTGAGGGGTTGGGAAATACCAGAAGTCCCCAAAAGCGATAAACCTTCCACAATGCCAAAGGCTTCATT
>JAYKIP010000029.1:0-7714 GCA_035286205.1 Merismopediaceae cyanobacterium | reverse complement strand
AGTTGTTGGCGGAGTTGGACTAACAACCTCCTACCAACAGAAGAATCACTAGAGGTTGTTGTAATTTCTCTTTCTGAAGAAGGCGCAGGAGCTAATAAGAATTTAGAACGAGTTTTGATTTTTTGTTCTAGACTTCTTTTTCGAGTATCTAATCGAGTTAATACCTCTATTTCATCAGTGCCTACTGTCTTCATTCGATGTTCAATAAAACGGATAAAATCATTAACCGTACAAGGTTTACTTGTGCCTTCATGCCAAGTGTGAAAATCTCTATGAACTTCGTTTGCTATTACGAAAAGATTATCCTGATCAGAGGCTAATTCAGGATAGGTATTTTGGCTGTATAGATGATGAACTTCAAGAGATGCTTCTGATTTGGTTTTTCCCGTCACCTGACATTTATAACCTTGCTGCTTTAATGCCTCTTTTTTTGCACGCTCAATTTCTGTATCAGAAGGTAGTCTTAATTTAGCTTTTTCTTCAATTACTGAAGGTGCGATTTTAGGAACTCGACTGGTGTATAAACGCTCGTGTTCAGTCTTTAATTTTTCTGACAGTTCAAGGCAAATTCTTTCCAATCCTGAATAAGAATAATAGCGTTCATCCTCGATGTCTTCAAAATCCTCTTCTATCATTAGAGGTAAATCTGATCTGGCAATATCCTCAAATGCTTGATCTAAACGCTCAAGAGTCGTCTTTAAAATTGTTTTGACATCCCGATAACTTAGCCAGTGACGATTTCTCCTAACTACAATTTTACTAGAGTCGTCACTAACAACTTTAAGTGTTAAGGCTATAATTTCTTTATCAATCTGTTTTTGTTCTTCTTGAGTAATTAATTTTTTTAATAAATTGACAACCTTTTGTGATTGATTAAGTTCGCCCTTCGATTCAAAATATTCGGCAGTAACAATTAAAGCTAATCTGGCAAACTCCCTAATTTTCTGTGCTTTATTAACATAGCGAAAATGCACTCCTTCCTCGAAGTCAAATTCTTCTGATTTCGTTAAGGTGTCAACTATCGAATCTAATTCTATTTTTTCTAAGCTAAGAGCGTCTAAAACTTGGTCTTCTGTAATAAAAAAATCTTCTCTGTTATCTACCATTTTTAGAAATCCCCATAATTAAACTTTTATACAGCTTTTCTAAGCGTTCAAATATGTTTCGATCACCCGTTTCTTGATTATCAGGATGATAAATTTTAGATAGATAACGATACGCTTTTTTGAGTTCTTCTTCTGTAGCCGTTTTTCCATCTAAACCAAATATCTGCCAGGGCCGATTATATTCAAAAATATTAATACCATTGATACATCCATAGCCTTGCTGATTCTGTTCTTCTGGTAAAATATCAATCCATTTGCGATAAAGTCTTTCCCATGTTTCTTTTTTAGAAAGATTTAATTTACCCATACCATCGGTAGCCATTTTAAATCTGCCAGATTCCCTCAATGTTTCTGTATCCGATACTTCAAAATATTGATAAATAGCTTCCTTCAATTGTTGCAGTTTTAAGGGTTTGTGTGGATCAGATTGACTTTTTTGGCCGTTAACTTCCTTGATCCTTAAGTTAACTAATTTTTCGCTCAACTTTTCTGGAGCGATAGAAAAGCCTTTGGGTAGGGGAGAAATTATTGTAATTTCTTCTTCTACTTGCGGTAGATTAATAATTTTTGCCATAATTTGTATCGCGCCAGATAAGGCGATAATTCGGTTTAGTTATGATCGCAATGTTGTAGGTTGGGTTTCGTTTTTTAACTTAATAAGGGGAGATAACAATCTCTTTTTAACTTGTAGTGTACTAATTCAGACAAAGTTGGTTGTTAACTTCACGAGTTTATTGTAACTGGGTTTTTGGCTAATTGTCAAGTCACTATGATCACGCTGTAAGAAGTGAAGGGGAAAGGGGCGATCGCGAGTTAATAGACTTGGAGTCTCAAAGGTGACCATTGATCGCGTAGGATGGATTGGCACAGCATAACCCGTCAAAAATATTGATAATTAAGATGATTGCTTTTGGACATTGTAAAATTTTCCTAAATGCAGCAATCACTTTTTTGGGGATGAGAAAAAATGACTAAAAATAGTTTTAATGATCGCGGTACATAAGAGATCCAAAAAGATAAAAATTTACTAAGTACGGGACAAAAAGCTTGAAAAGTAGAAAGGAAAGGGGTTTCATAGAAAATGAAAGCAATCTAAGGAACCCCATGAATCAACATAGCGCATTGAAACAAGCCCTCAAACCCCATTTGGGATGGCACGGAGCAAGACTCTCTTTCCTCGCCCTCTTCCTACTGGCTCTGTTGAAGGTAAAAACGGTCAATCTCAAAGAATTAGCTCTCGGTTTTGAAGGTTTGGCATTGGTAGAGTCCCACTACAAACGATTACAACGCTTTTTTTCGGACTTCGAGATTGATTACCCTCAAATTGCTCGCATCGTTGTCCACTGGCTCAATATCCCCCAACCCTGGGTATTGAGCATTGACCGCACCAATTGGGCATTTGGTGGTCATTGCTATAACATCCTCACGGTCGGCATTGTTCATGAGGGGGTGGCCATTCCAGTCTTATGGTGGATGCTAAAAAAGAAAAAAGGCAACTCTAACAGTGATGAACGGATGCGTTTTATCGAGGAGATGCTCAAGATTTTTCCCGACGCTCAGATTCGTTGTTTGTGTGGCGACCGTGAGTTTATTGGTCAGGCTTGGATTCGCTATCTTTTGCTCGAACCAATCTTACCTTTCTGTTTGAGGATTCGGGCTACGGACAAGATTGAACATAATGGCAAAGTTTTAGCCGCTAAAGTTGTTTTTGCTCATCTGGCTATTGGTGAATCTCAACGTCTTCAAGGTCTTTGTCGGGTTTGGGGCTACGCCGTTTCTGTTGAGGCACTCCGTTTGCCAGACAACTCTCTGCTTGTTGTCATTGGACATCCTGATGCCCCAGGTCTTATTCAAGACTATGCCCAGCGTTGGGGCATTGAAACCCTTTTTGGCATTTTTAAGACTCGTGGCTTTTGCTTAGAATCTACTCACTTCACAGACCCCAAACGTCTTCGCAAGCTTTTGGCTTTACTGACTCTAGCCTTGGCTTGGTCTCTCAAGACGGGTCTGGAAATTCATCACCTTCATCCTATTCCCATAAAGAAGCATGGTCGTCGAGCGAAAAGCCTTTTTCGTCTGGGTTTTGACCATCTTCGTCATCTTATTCTTAATCCTTCTTTGCCCAATTTTTCCCTTTTTCTCGATTCCTTGCATTTTTTGTCCTGTACTTAGGTATTAATTATGAAATCTCGTTCTAGTGATAACAGTTGGCAACCCATTGTGGGGGGCATTTTGGCGGCTCTGCTGGTTTTGATTGGCTTAAATGCTTTTGTGATTATTAATCCCGGTCAAGCAGGGGTGTTAAGTATTTTGGGGAAAGCCCAGGATGGTGAATTATTGGAGGGTTTACACTATAAACCGCCCTTTATTTCAACGGTGGATATTTATGATGTGACGGTTCAAAAATTTGAGGTACCGGCCCAAAGTTCAACGAAAGACCTTCAGGATTTATCGGCGAGTTTTGCGATTAATTTCCGTCTTGATCCCACGAAGGTAGTGGAAATTCGTCGTACCCAGGGGTCTTTACAAAATATTGTGGCGAAAATTATTGCTCCCCAAACCCAGGAGTCCTTTAAAATTGCGGCGGCCCGGCGCACGGTGGAGGAGGCGATTACCCAACGCAGTGAGTTAAAGGAAGATTTTGATAATGCGTTAAATTCTCGTCTGGAAAAGTATGGCATTATTGTGTTGGATACCAGTGTGGTAGATTTGAATTTTTCACCGGAATTTGCGCGGGCGGTGGAAGATAAACAAATTGCTGAACAACGGGCCCAACGGGCGGTTTATGTGGCTCAGGAAGCGGAACAGCAAGCTCAAGCGGATATTAACCGGGCTAAGGGGAAAGCAGAGGCTCAACGGTTATTGGCGGAAACCCTTAAGGCCCAGGGGGGTCAATTGGTGTTACAAAAAGAGGCGATCGAGGCCTGGCGGGAAGGGGGAGGACAAATGCCGCAGGTTTTGGTGATGAGTGGTGAAAACTCTGGAGCCGTTCCCTTTTTGTTTAATTTAGGGGATTTGACTCGGCAGTAATTCCTGATATAAACCCCGTCTAACTCGAAACCTATAATTTTTGGATCTCCTAGGGCGATCCCCCTAAATCCCCCTTCAAAAGGGGGACTTGTCACTGAAAAGTATCTCAAAAAACTACAGTTCCAAAATAGACGTGGTTTATCACTAACATTGGAATCTATCATTCGGCGATCGCCCCCTTCTCTCCCCTTACTCCTCTCCTTAAATCTTCCTTCAATTATCGCTCTTTTATTTCCCTTGACCCTATGACTGCTCAAATTTTGGATGGTAAAGCCCTCGCTCAGAAACGACAACAGGAATTACAACTCGAAATTCAACGCCTTTTACCCCAAAAGGGTCGTCCTCCGGGATTGGCTGTTTTGATGGTGGGGGATAACCCGGCCAGTGCGGTCTATGTGCGGAATAAGGAAAAAGCCTGTGAAAAGATCGGGATGCGCTCCTTTGGCCGGCATTTTCCAACGGAGACTTCCCAGGAAGCCCTAGAAGCGGCGATCCAGGAATTGAACCAAGACCCTAATGTGGATGGCATTTTGGTGCAATTACCCCTACCAGCCCATTTAGATTCGGTGAAAGCTTTGTTGGCCATTGACCCGGATAAGGATGCCGATGGGTTACACCCGGTCAATTTAGGGCGTTTGGTACGGGGGGAACCGGGTCTCCGGAGTTGTACCCCGGCAGGAGTGATGCGTTTATTGGCCGAGTATGACCTCCCGATCGCCGGTAAACGGGCGGTGGTAATCGGTCGGAGTATTTTGGTGGGTAAACCGTTAGCGTTAATGTTATTAGAGCAGAATGCTACGGTGACGATCGCCCATTCCCGTACCCAGGATTTAGCGGCTTTGACTCGTGAGGCAGATATTTTAGTGGGAGCCATTGGTCAACCGGCATTTATTACCGCCAATATGGTTAAACCGGGGGCGATCGTGGTGGATGTGGGGATTAATCGGGTGGAAATCCCAGGGGAAAAGGCCAAAATTGTCGGAGATGTGAAGTTTGATGAGGTTGCGGCGCTCGCCTCCTATATTACCCCGGTGCCTGGGGGCATTGGCCCGATGACGGTGAGCTTGCTGTTAGAAAATACGGTAACGGCCTATCGTTTAGCGATTTAAACCCCATCTAACTCGAAACCCATTATTTTTGAATCTCTCAGGGTGATCCCCCTGAATCCCCCTTAAAAAGGGGGACTTATCCCCGGCAAGGATCTCAAAAAATGACAGTTCTCAAAATGGACAGGGTTTAAGGTTTGGCTTGCTAATGGCCGGCCATGGAAATTAAAAAGCCGACTAAAAAGCCAAGGATCGTGGCATAGGAAACGGAACTGCCTCCTAATTCGTAGGCTTCGGGCATCATGGTACTGGCTAACATGGCGAGGATGGCTCCCCCGGCGATCGCCTGGATCATGTCAATGACCTGGACGGAACTAAAATCCCGCACACAGTAACCGAGGATGGCGATCACACCGCTTAATAACACCACCCCTAACCACAGTCCCAGAATCCGTTGATTGGGAATCCCCGCTTGCTTCATGCCAAAGGCACTGGATAGGGCTTCCGGAAAATTGGAGATAAAGACCGCAAATAAAAACGTTCCCCCCAGATGATGCCAACTTGCATTCATGCCAATCACCGTCGCTTCTGGAATATTGTCTAACAGGGTTCCCACAAAAATGGCCATAGGGGCCGATCGCTGAACTAATTGCTCTAAGGGAGGCGCGGATTCCGGCTCTAGGGGTTCCAGCAGAGAAATCTGGTCTAGGGCTTGCTCCGGGGACTGTTGGGCTTCCGTCATGCTTCGTAACCGACGGGCCAGGGTGCGACTTAACGCTAGGGCCAAATAGGGGGATTGGGTCAAAACCTGGGAAAAATTATCCGAGTCTAAGCGATAGAGTTCCATGGCCGTCGTGGCAATCACCGTGGCCGACCGGGGTTCTCCAGTGAGTAACGACATTTCTCCAAAAATATCCCCCGACCGTAACCGATGAATCCGGCGATCGCCTTTATACACATCTGCTGTCCCGACTCCAATCAAATAAAAGAAATCCCCCTTTTCTCCTTCTCGACACAAAACCGTTTGGGGTTGGACATAATGGGGTTTCAGTAATTGGGCTAATTGTTGTTTTTCTCGCACGGGTAGGGTTTGCATCACCTCGCTATGGGCTAAATGATGTACTAACTCCGAGGAACTATAAACCTTGTGTTCGATGAGGTAACGACGACTGGCTGACGGTTTTCGCAGAAATCCCCCCTGCTCATCAATATATTTACTTAAATTAGTAAACAGTATGCCACCCACCAAAAAACCACTAATCAACACCCCAGTGCTACTGCTTTGATAAACCTTATGGGCAATTTCAAAGGCGATCGCCGCGATTAACGTTCCACTGCCAAAGGCCATAATCGCCGCCGAAAACTTACGATGGGGTTGCCACAACAAAGCCACCACGGCCCCCACTGCCATACTCGAAGCCGCGAGGATACCCTGTAAAAATGCCGCCGTTACCATCATTGCCATGAGCGACCCTTTGCTTTTATGGTTAAAAACATTAACCTTTTTACTTCCAAGATAGCGGATGACCTATGGCCAACGATAATTTAATTCCGGTAGTGGTGAACGGAGCGGCGGGCAAAATGGGACGTGAGGTGATTAAAACCGTCGCCCAAGCCGAAGATATGATGTTGGTCGGGGCGGTAGATGCAAATCCGGCCTTACAGGGTCAAGATATTGGGGAAGTGGTGGGGATTGGCCCCCTCGAAGTGCCGATTTTAAACGATTTACAAAGTGTCTTGGTGTTAGCAACCCAGGAAAAAGTGCAGGGAGTCATGGTGGATTTTACCCATCCCAATGCTGTCTATGAAAATGTGCGGTCGGCGATCGCCTACGGAGTGCGGCCAGTGGTCGGCACAACGGGTCTCAGTGCGGAACAGATTCAGGATCTCAGTGAATTTGCGGAAAAAGCCAGTACGGGGTGTTTAATTGCCCCCAATTTTGCGATCGGGGTGTTACTGATGCAACAGGCCGCTGTCCAAGCGGCCAAATATTTTGACCATGTGGAAATCATTGAATTGCACCATAACCAAAAAGCAGACGCGCCCAGTGGGACAGCCATCAAAACGGCGGAAATGTTAGCGGAACTGGGTAAAAGCTATAATGCTCCCTTAGTTACGGAAAAAGAATTAATTACCGGAGCCAGGGGCGGCAATGGCCCAGAAAATATTCCCATTCACAGTGTCCGTTTACCGGGATTATTAGCCCATCAAGAAATCCTCTTTGGGGCCCCCGGCCAAATTTATACCCTACGCCACGATGCCAGCGATCGCAGTTGTTTTATGCCCGGTGTCTTGTTGGGCATTCGTAAAGTCATCCAGTTAAAATCCCTAGTTTATGGTTTAGAAAAACTGCTGTAGAAAATCGCCTTATAATAGTCGTATTGTTCTGGGGGAGTATCCGATGATTGCCCAATTAGCCCAACCTACCTATACCCCTGCGGAGTATTTGACCTTAGAAGAGCAGGCGGAACAACGTCACGAATTGATTAATGGGGAGATGATTCCAATGGCCGGGGGAACAACGAATCATAA
>JAYKIP010000028.1:0-6479 GCA_035286205.1 Merismopediaceae cyanobacterium | reverse complement strand
ACCTTTAACTGATTATAAGCTAAAACTAATATTTACTAATGGAGAATTGGGGATTTATGATTGTTCCAGTTTATTAAATTTTGGGGTATTTCAAGAACTTCAAAATAGTCATTATTTTAATCAAGTTAGGGTTGTAGATGGGACGGTTGCTTGGCCCCATGAACAGGATATTTGCCCTGATACCCTTTATCTTGATTCGTTGCGATATAATGAAATCTGAACTTACAATAGTTATATTTTAAAGGAGATTTAACTAGCAATGCAAGAACCAATCAGATACACTGAATTTTTACTGCCAGATCGAGATCTATTTAGTCATTATTTCTTTCAAGAATCAGCTGAATTAAATGTTTCTGAAATAACAAATGCAGAAAAGGTAATTTCAAAACTTTCTTTGGTTAATATTTTTATTGGCACTAATAATTCTGGAAAAAGTCATCTATTATTGCCATCCTGACCGCCCTATTGGTCTTTTTAACCGGAGTTTTCCTTTACTATGATACCCTCGCATTTCAAAACTACCAACTCATCATCCCTCGGAACGTCAGGTGGAAATTTATCGCCTCAATCAGCCCGTTGAAGTGTTATCTTCTCCTGTCACTTTATGGGGTGAAACTATCCTGCTCCATTTTGCGTTAAATATTGCTTGATTATAGTCATAAATGAGACTTAATTTTTGCAGGAATTGACTTAACAGATGGCTAACCGACAAACCTTACGCCAACAAACTGCTCTCATATTTGAAAAGGTAAATACTCCCATTGAAATTGCTATTAATTTTGCTATTTTAGCCCTGAGTATTTTATCTTTAACGATCTTTGTTGTGCAAACCTATGATATTCCTGAGCAATGGCGATCGCTGCTGAATGAGCTAGATACCTTTATTTTAATTTGTTTTACCTTTGAATATCTTTTAAGATTATGGTCGGCTCCCTCCCGTCTCAAGTTTATTGTAGATTTTTATTCCCTGATTGACTTGATTTCTGTTCTTCCCTTATTTTTGATCGGCTTTGATGTTCGTTTTTTTCGGATTTTGCGGTGGTTCCGGTTACTGAAAATTATTCGCCTGGCGAACAATGACCTGTTTGCAGTTAAATTTAAAATTAAAGATCAAGTCATTTTTATTCGCATTTACCTGATTTTATTTTCGACCATTTTTATTTATTCAGGGTTAATTTACCAGATTGAGCATCCCCAAGCTCCCGAAATTTTTGGCAACTTTTTTGATGCCCTCTATTATTGCGTTGTCACGATGACCACCGTTGGTTTTGGTGATATTACGCCCTTATCGGATACGGGGAGAATGCTAACGATTATAATGATTATTACAGGAATTATTTTGATTCCCTGGCAGGTTGGTGATCTAGTCAAACAACTTTTAAAAGTGACTAATCAAGTAAATACTTTGTGTGATCAATGCGGTTTAGTTGTCCATGATAGCGATGCCAACTATTGTAAATCTTGCGGGGCCAAATTACGAAAAATTGACCCAACCCAACCGCAATTATCAAAATAAAGGATAACCTATTGGCTAGAGGTAATGCCTCTTGATCGTAATTGATGAATAAAGAATTCTTCTAACGAAGCTCTTGCTAAATTAATACTAATTAATTGGGCTTGATAATTGCCTAATTGATCGACAAATGCTTGGGGATCGCCCTTTAATTGACCGTGCCAGAGTCCTTCTTCTAAACGTAAATTATTAAGCCAGGGTTGTAGCTCCGGTTCCGTTCCGCCCCTGACGACGACTTGATAGAGATCTGCCCTTCCTAAAATGTCTTCGAGGGAACCGACACACAGTAATTCTCCCCTCGCTAAAATAGCAATGCGATCGCAAATTTGTTCCACATCAGTTAAAATATGGGAATTAAAAAAGATAGTTTTTCCCTGTTCTTTGAGGGATAAAATAATTTCTCTGACCTGAAAACGACCTAGGGGGTCTAACCCAGACATTGGTTCATCTAAAAAGATTAAATCTGGGTCATTAATCATGGCTTGGGCCATCCCGACCCGTTGTAACATTCCCTTAGAGTATTGACGTAACTGCTTTTTTTTCGCGGTTTTTTGATCTAGACCCACTTGATCAAATACTTCAAGGATACGTTTATTTAAAGTTAGTTTCGGGATTTGGAAAAGTCCCCCAACAAATTGTAAAAACTCCCAGGCGGTTAAAAAGTCGTACAAATAGGCGTTTTCCGGTAAATAGCCAATGCGTTGTTTGGTTGGGCGATCGCCGATCGGTTTCCCTAACAAAACTGCCCGTCCAGAAGTGGGACGAATCACCCCTAATAAAATTTTTAAGAGCGTCGTTTTGCCCGCACCATTGGGGCCTAATAATCCGAAGGTTTCTCCTGGCTGAACCCGGAGCGAACAATCTTTTAAGGATTGCACCTTTTGATTTAACCAAAATCCAGTGCGATAAACTTTATTTAAATTCCAGGCTTCAACAATGGCGGGGGTCTCTACCGGGAGGAGCGGATTTATTTCAGGCGTTGCGACGTTCATAGAGAGTCAACACAATGTCATCATCTATTTAGCTCTATCATACTCTGTTAGAACCTAAAATTTTAATGATGCCAGAATTTTTTGTTGAGTCGAAAAGGTGGCTGTTTAATTCATCGTTTTTAATCATCAACATTTTGGATTTGACCAAACCCATTTACAGAATAACTCGAATAATGGATTCTTCTTCCTGTAAATCCACCAGGCGATCGCCTCGCCCATCCTTACTTTGAAAAGGAAATTGGTTGGCATTAATGAATAATTGGCGATGTTGATTGGTGATCACCCGTAATTGAGCTTGAGGGTTAGCCAAAGTTAGAGCCACTAATTGATCCTGTTTCGCGGTAAATTGCATCACCGTTATGCCAATATCTCCTAAATTACCCAGGCGTAAACCCTCTAACGGTAACTCCTTGCCATAGCCTTTTTGCGTCAATAAAAACAAATTTTGAGTGGGATCTAACGCCAAATTAGCAATTAAGGTTTCCTGGGGACGTAACCGTAGGGCTGGCAGAGGTTGAGCATTACGGCTACTGGCTGGCAGACGATCTTCTCGCAAAGAAAACCGTAAAAGTCGGCCACTACTGGTCGCTAAAATTAACTGTTGTTGAGCCTGAATCCACTGCACCGAATGACATTGTTCATCCTCTCTCAGTTTCATAATTGTCATGCCCCTAGGGCCTAATTCTGCAAGTTCTAACGCGGGTAAACGCTTTAAACGTCCCTGGGTAGTGACTAATAGTAAATCTTGAGCCATATCCCTGGGTAAAAAGCCCTGGGCAATCACCTTTTCTCCCTCCCGTTGGGCGGCCTTGGGTAATAAACTTTCTAAGGGAACTTGGGTTAAAGTCAGGGGCGGAATATCCCGCACAGCTAAAGGATAAACTTTCCCGCGATCGCTGAAGATTAAAAGTTGTTGTTGCCCCCCGATTTCAGCTTGAAAAATAATCGGATTTTGCTCGGTTGGGGGTGGATTCACCGAGGGCAAAGACCAGGCAATTTCTCCGGCTAAATTAACCATTAATCGCGCTGTTGGGGGGGGATCTTGGGGGGTAAAAAGTTCAAAGGGATGTTCCTCTTCCGCACTCACTTTTTGCCGTTTTTTCGGTTTCGCCGGTGATGCCGTTTCCGCAGGAGTTAGGGTTTCGGTTTCGAGGACTAACGCAGGGCTGGACACTGTGGGTAAATCAACAGGGGTTTCGACAATACTCGGTGCAGTCGGTGTCGGATTGGGAGTTGTGGGAACCGGTAAAGGTGCGGGCAAGCGGGTGCGACGTTCATCGGCAAATTGTTTTTTTAAGCCCCGTAATTCTTTTTTCAGCGCTTTGAGACGTTCATGACGATTTTCTAACAGATTATTCAGGTTTTGTAAGCGAGTTTGTAGCTCGTCGTGTTCCTGTTGTAACTTCTGTTTTTCTAAACCCGTTAGGCGACGCAGGGGCATGGACAAAATTGCATCGGCTTGGGCTTCCGTAATCTCTAAACGGCTCTGTAATTGAATTTTAGCGGTACTGCCATCGGGGGCAAAACGTAGGACTTCAATGGTATCATCCAGATGATTTAAGGCGGTGAGTAAGCCCTGTACAATTTCTAAGCGTTGACGGGTTTCCTGTTGTTGATCCCGGTACTGCCGAACCAGGGTTTCTTCCCGAAATTTTAAAAATTCTTCGAGGATTTGCTTGAGGGAGAGTTGAACGGGTTTGTTATCCACTAAGGCCAGAAAAATCACGCCAAAATTACTCTGCAAAGCGGTCATTTTATAGAGTTTGGCTAAAATTGCCGGGGGATCAGTATCCTTTTTCAGTTCAATCACTACCCGCATTCCTGTGCGATCGCTTTCATCCCGGAGATCGCCAATACCGTCAATTTTGCCCTCATTCACTAATTCAGCCACTTTTTCAATCCAAGCCGCTTTATTCACCTGAAAGGGTAACTCCGTGACAATAATGGCCGGACGATAACGATTGCGTTTTTTCTCCGTATTAATGGTTTCAATATGACTCATGCCCCGCACCGTAATTAATCCTTTGCCGGTACGATAGGCCGTTTCAATGCCTTCCCAATTCACAATTTCTCCCCCGGTCGGAAAATCGGGGCCGGGAATCACTCGCCAGAGTTCTTCATCGGTTAAATTGGGGTTATTAATTAAGGCAATCAAACCATCCACAATTTCCCCTAAATGATGGGGAGGAATATTCGTGGCCATGCCCACCGCAATGCCGGAACAACCATTCAGTAATAACAGGGGTAATTGGGTGGGTAAAACCGTCGGTTCCTGTTGGGAATTGTCAAAATTGGCGGTAAAATCAACGATCGCCTCACTAATATCTTCCAGGGCGGCCCCTACCGCGAGGGGTGATAAACGGGTTTCGGTGTAACGCATGGCCGCGGGCGGATCATTATCCACAGAGCCAAAATTACCATGGCCTGCTAACAGGGGATAACGACTAGAAAAAGTCTGAACCATCCGTACCAGGGCATCATAGACTGATTGATCACCATGGGGATGATATTTACCCAGTACGTCCCCCACCACCCTGGCACATTTGCGAAAGGGGCGATCGGGAGTCAAACCCAACTCGTGCATGGCGTAGAGAATGCGACGATGAACCGGCTTCAACCCATCCCGCACATCGGGTAAGGCCCGCCCCACAATCACACTCATGGCATATTCCAGATAGGAACGTTCCATTTCGGTATGGAGTGCAGTGGGAATAATCTGGCCAGGGGCTAACAGTTGAAGCTGATTTGACATAGAGGACGGAACAGGTTACGGCATAGCGGCCAATAGTAACACTACTCTTCCACCTTGCGACTATTACGCCAGACTTGCCAACCTAAGTAAATCAGTAACAAAGTGGCTCCGATCGCAAAACCCCAACCACTGGGAATATTGGAAAACCCTAGGGCTAAACTGCCCACCCAGAGGGTCAACGCATAGATAAATAACACCGTTAAGCGATGGGAAATACCGGCATTAATCAACCGATGATGTAAATGCCCCTTGTCGGCCTTAAAGGGAGATTTTCCCTTACTAATGCGCGAAATGATGACCACTGACATATCTAAAATCGGCACAGCTAAGACGAGGTAAGGTAACAATACGGCAGTCACGGCCACGGTGGTCATGGCGGCGACTTTGACCAAACCAATGATCGCCACACCGGCTAGGGTAAATCCCATAAAATAGGCTCCCCCATCCCCCATAAAAATCTGAGCGGGGTTAAAGTTGTAGCGCAAAAAGCCTAAGGCTCCCCCGGCCAAGGCCGCCGCAATCAGGGCCGCGGAAGATTGTCCCATAAACAGACACAGGACAAATAACACTACGGCACAAATACCACTGACTCCCGCCGCCAAGCCATCTAGTCCATCAATCCAGTTAATGGCGTTGGCCAAGCCCACTAACCAAATGACCGTTGCCGGTAAACTTAACCATTCCAACTGAATCAGGTGAAAAACCGGGAGGGTAATAAAATCAATGCGTACCCCCGCCATCCACACCAGACAGGCGATCGCCGTTTGAGCAATGAGCCGCGAAATGGGGCTTAAATTCAACAGATCATCCAGTAGCCCAATACTGAAAAAGGCAATACCGCCCAGCACCACGCCCCAAACTTCCCATTCCTTGCCGGTGGGTAAAATACCAAAACCGCCCAGCAACCAAACCACAATTAACGCTGTAAGACTGCCCGCAAAAATTGCAACCCCTCCCAAACGAACCATGGGACGCTTGTGCATTTTTCTTTCATTGGGTTTATCCACATAGCCGGCCTTAAGTCCAATTTGTTTAACCACCGGCGTAAACCACCAAACCACCGCCACCGAAAGAAAAAAGGCGATGAAGTAATACTGTTCTCCTAACATTCGGGGGAAAAGGGGGAAGTCTTCGAGACTTGAGTGTATCCTAAAGCCTGACCTTTGGCTACCTGGCGGGGTTTTAATCCAGGGCAAACGCATCTAAATTCTAGACTCCTTAT
>JAYKIP010000027.1:0-5892 GCA_035286205.1 Merismopediaceae cyanobacterium | reverse complement strand
GGCGACGAGTATCCGCTTCAGGTTTATCCCTACGGCATCGGGCGATCGCAAATTGAACAGGTGATCGAAGTCTTAAATTTACCGATTGTGTTGACCAAGGACTTACACAATGCCGACGCGGTGTTAGCTCTTCGGAGTCAAGTTAAAACCCATGGCAAATTACGCCAGGTGGCCAAGGGAAAACATATCCCCATCTATGGTCTCAAATCCAATACCATCCCCCAAATTAGCCGCACCCTGCAACGTATTCTGGGCAAAGACGAACCCTTTACCGGGGAAACCGATGTGCGATTGTTTGCGCGGAGTGGCAGTGATGATGAATTGGAAGCCCTGGAAGAGGCTCGTCTAGCAGTAGAGCAAATTGTGATTCCCACCGGCCAACCCGTCGAGTTATTGCCGCGATCGGGTAAAGTCCGCAAAATGCAACACGAATTAGTGGAACATTACCGCCTACATTCCGATAGTTTTGGCGAGGAACCCAACCGACGACTCCGGATTTATCCCGCCTAAGCCCCCCGTTTCTCTGCAATCCGTCATTCTCTGCCTTAAGCCATGCTTTCAGCGACCTCTCCCTTAATCACCCCGGCTCAGTTAGCGGACTGTCTTGCCGCCGATCCCCTGGCCCTCCGTGTCTGTGACTGTCGTTTCCAACTCAGTGATCCCGATTGGGGTTATCAGCAATATCTTCAGGGTCATTTACCTGGAGCCATTTACGCCCATTTAGACCGCGATTTGTCATCCCCGGTGGGTCGCCATGGGGGCCGCCATCCCCTACCCGATCCCCAGACCTTGGCCCAAACCCTCGAACGATGGGGCATTATCCAGGGGGAAACCTGGGTAGTGGCTTACGATGATAGTCGGTTTGCCTTTGCCTCCCGTTTATGGTGGTTATTGCGCTATCTGGGCCATGACCGGGTGGTGGTCTTAGACGGCGGTTGGCCCGCTTGGCAACGGTGGGGCGGTTCCGTAACGACCGAGATTCCCGATCTGGCTCCAGGGCGTTTTGTCCCCCAGGTGCGTCAGGATTGGGTGGTGGATATAGACGCGATTAGAACCCGACCCGCCAGCACTCTTTTGATTGATTCACGGGAACGCGATCGCTACGAAGGATTACGGGAACCCATTGATCCACGAGCGGGGCATATCCATGGGGCCATTTGTTTACCCTGGCAGGAGGTGACGGCCAGGGACGGTCAGGCGTTAAGTGCGGCCTCTCTTCAGGCCCGTTGGCAACCCTACCAAACCCAGCCGGAGCAAATTGTCTATTGTGGTTCTGGGGTAACAGCCTGCGTGAATCTCCTGTCCCAGGCGATCGCCGGTTTAGACCTGGCGCGATTGTACCCAGGCGGCTGGAGTGATTGGTGTTCCTACGATACCAACGATAGATAAAATCTATCTTTAGCAGTATTCTAGGAAGAACTTCAGGTTTTGTTAAACATTTAAGCTAAACTAAACTTTCATAATCTCTAATCTCTAAACTAATTTCTAAATTTATCTATTGTGTTTTCTGGGTTTTCACTATGATGAGGGATTGACAAATTTTATCAATCAGGGGCTTATATCCCTAGCCCGTGCCTTGTTGTATGAAAATTGCTATCTAAAACTTTGCTATTTTACCCAGGGTTAATCAAGAATCGTGCCCATTGTTGCATCATTCAGACCCAGGGTTTTGCTATCTTCCCCTAGATACCCCAAAGCTGAGGGACTGACTCCAGAGGATTTCTATGGATTTTTCTCACAAAGTTGGCGATCGGGGGGAACGCTCCTTTTCAAAATAGATGAGACTTAGCGGGTTTCCGAGGGACATTTTATCCGTCCCCACCGGCTGACGCTTGGGTGAGTAAGACTTGCTTAAAACTTAACGTGAAGCAGGGCCACTTGACCCCTCTTGTTCAGCCCAAGAATCCCTCCATTATTTAAACTTTTAAATTAACTTTTTATGACCCATAGCAATAGTTTTCCCTACTTGAGGGAACGGCTTTCTATTTTTGTAGATGGTAATAATATGTTTTATGCCCAACAAAAAAATGGTTGGTTTTTTGACCCCCGCCGGGTGTTAGATTACTTTACCAGCGATCCCAGTGTGAATTTAATTAATGCGTTTTGGTACACGGGCTTAAAAGATGCCCAAGACCAACGGGGATTTCGAGATGCCTTAATTAGTCTAGGTTATACCGTCAGAACCAAACTGTTAAAAGAATATTACGATGATGCGTCGGGTCGCTATTCCCAAAAGGCTAATTTAGACATTGAAATTGTGGTGGATATGTTCAACACCGTTGATCAATATGACCGGGTGGTTCTCTTTAGTGGCGATGGCGATTTTGAACGGGCGATCGAATTACTGCGCTCTAAAAATACTCACATTACGGTGGTTTCTACGGAGGGAATGATTGCCAGGGAATTACGTAATGCGACGGATCGCTATATTGATTTAAACGATATTCGTGAACATATTGAGAAAAATGATTACGAAGGCATACTGAATGGCTCTAAAGAGTCTAGTCCGAAACCCCAGACTCCGTGAAGCAATACAGCAAATCAATTACGACGTAATTCTTAGTTAACGAGGTTAAACTCTAGGGTCAAAAAAAGGGCGCATGGTTACGCCCCAGGTTAAGAAAATCGAGTGGATTTAGTCGTGACGGTTAGACTCTCCGGGTAAATCCCAATCCATCGAAGCTGGCGCATCGGAAAATAATTGCTCTAAATCCTGTTCGACACTGGTGGATTCAGTCTTTGCTTCCGACTCAGCAAATAAACTATCCATCGAGGCGATCGTGGAAGGTTCTGTATCAAACAAATCCCCAAAAATATCGTCGGTTTCCTGGGTCAGACTAATGGGATTGGGATCATCGGCTTGAAGCATTTCCAAAAATTCCACATCGGATTTTTCCGGGGTCGCCTCTAAGTAATTAATAAAGGGAGTTCCACTGTCGCCTGTATCTGAAACTGGCAACTCCAACATATCATCTTGACCTTCTGGGAACAGTTCCATGAGGGGTAATTCTTGCTCTAAATCACCCGTCAGGGAGGGCAAAAGTTCACCTTCTTCTTGGTCACTGAACGCCAGAATCGAGGGGGACAGATCCGCCCCTTCATCGGCCTGTAAGGATAGGAGCAGGTCTAAGTCTTCTTCACCACTACTATCCAGACTCAGATCTTCACCGGAGGCATCCAATGCCGGATATTCCGAGGGGATATTCGCCAGAAAATCATCGGGTAATTCAAAAGATTCCGTTGGACTGGGGAGTTCTGACTCTTCCAAGACGGGATGCTCCGAAGGAATGCCGGACAGAAAATCATCGGGTAATTCCAGGGATTCCGTTAGACCGGGGAGTTCTGACTCTTCCAAGACGGGATGATCCGACGGTAAAGATGATAAAAAGTCCTCTGGGACTTCCAGGGAGTCACCGATCGCCTCAGGGGTGAGATCGGGCAAGCTTTCTTCCGTCGCTTCGGGGATCGGGGCTTCATTCAATTCGGCCCAATTAGCCAGATCCGCCTCTGAGAAAGGAGAGGAAGCCAGGGGGTCATCTACCCAGTTATCCGCCGTTGCTAATTCTTCCGCCGCTTGCAGTTCCGCCGGGGTCGCCAGAGATTCCACCTCAAAGGGAGAAGATTCTTCTAGGGGGGCATCTACCCAATTCTCCTCCGCACTCTCCGCCACCGCAAAGGGATCCATTTCGGCAGTTCCCCAGGATTCCTGGGGCGGTTCAGGGATGTCCTCTGCCAATGCGTCAGGACTGGGAGTTAGGGGAGAAAAATCGTGGTTTTCGGTGGGAGCTTCTTCATCAATATTGAAACCGGCAGAAGGGAAGTCAGCCGTTTCGGTGGGAGCTTCTTCGTCAATCCAATTCGCCGCCAGGGGTTCTTCCACCAGATCAAAGGGAAATTCCGGTAGCTCTTCTTCCTCCATGGCCGGTAATTCTTCTGCGGCCACAGCGTCAGAGACATCAGACATCCGGAAAGGATTTTCGTCCGAGAGTTCCGCGAGGTCTAACCCCTCTTCTTGAACAATTTCTTCATCAAGGATCGCTGGGGTTTCTGCCGAGAATTCCGCCAGGTCTAAATCCGCTTCTGGAAGAATTTCTTCCTCGATCGCGATCGGTGTTTCAGGCGTTAGCTCTAAAATCTCCTCTTCTACGGTTTCCGGGACTTCAGCTGTTAACTCTAAACTCTCTTCGGGAATAATGGCTTCCTCGGCAATCCAGGAACCGCCTAAAAGTTCTTCTTCCTCTAATTCTGTTTCGGCGGGAATTTCGGGAATTTCTTCCTCAAAGGCATTTTCAACAGGAACTTCAGGCATTAACGCCTCGGCTGACTGAGATAAACGATGCTGTAAATCTTGCAGTTGAGCCTGATGGGATTGAATCAGGGTGTCCTTTTCGTCCTGTAATGCCTGAAGTTGGGCTTGATGGGATTGAACCAGGGTCTCTTTCTCAGCCTGTAACGTCTGAAATTGAGCTTGATAGGACTCCTCTAGGGCTTTTAATCTAGCTTGCTGATCCCCCTCGCTGGCTACCGCTAAGGCCGCAGAACTTTGAGACTGTCGGAGAGCTTCTATTTGTGCTTCATAGCCCTGAATTTGGCGATCGCGTTCCTGTAGTTGACTGTTATAACTGTTTAATTGAGCTTGTAGGGCTTGCATAGAGTCCGCCTGAGACGCTTGACCTTCGGCTACTCGGTTTGCCCTTTTGAGCTTGCCTTCAGCACTACTGAGTTTGCGCTGGAGGGGCACGGCGAAAATAAAATAAACCCCTGCGCCACCAATAAAGAGGCCTAAAAGAACAAATACTAAAATTTCCATGATTATCTCCAATAATACGGATAAGTCTAATATGCCCCCTAGATTTTCTCAAGTTAGCACTGACTCCGTTCTTCTCTGCATTTTCCCCAAGCCCAAGCAGTCAAGGGTCATGTTGAGCCACTCCGTAGGGATGTCATCTGCTGAAGAAGGTTACCGTAAATCATAGAAAGAATTGGAAGATTTTCTCTCAATCGGTCAAATTTTCTTAATAAATTGTGATCACTACCGCCGGATGAGCCATGGACAAGCCCTTGATCTCTGTCCTAGATGGCACGGGCAGGGAGCCGGAGGTAAACCTCTCTATCACGGAAAAATTCAGGTGTCTGACCCTTCGGGGGATTGGGTGAGCCGTCGAGTTTATCCCCATTGGCTGGCGTTCCAGTAACCGACCGGGCAAGAGATTGTATTTTTCGATACATTTTGGTCGCACGGTCAGGGGCATCCCCCAACACCGTTAGGCCGTTAGATAATCAGCAATTTCATGCCGTTGAATCCTCCTCTGAGTTCGTTAGCACTCTCACGATTTACATATTACATAAAAGAAAATACCGCTATCGTCTGGCCAAAGTGTCTAGTTTTTTCGACAAACTTCTTTTACACTGAAAATAGAACTGATTAAATGCCCTTATTTCTATGAGTCTATATCGTCTAATTTATAGTAGTACCGCCAGTCTCGAACTAACCCCAACGGATTTAAAAGAGATTTTAGACGTTTCTGAAAAGCATAATTCAGAAAATGGGATTACGGGGCTATTATGCTATGGAAACCAGACGTTTTTACAAATTTTAGAAGGGGAATGGGAAGAAGTGAATAAAACCTATCATCGTATTGCCCAGGATACACGCCATCATACTCCTCGTTTAATTGAATGTTTGCCGATTACTGTCCGGTCTTTTGAAGTGTGGTCAATGCAGGCCATTACCCTTACGGAACTTTCTACCGAACAGATCAAAACTTTGATTCTCAAACATTCAGGAACGGTTAAATTACGCCCTGAGTTAATGCGGCCCGATCAATGTTTAAATTTTTTATTAGATGTTGCCAAGATTTATCAACTTTCTGATAATTTTTATCTTGATCT
>JAYKIP010000026.1:0-8924 GCA_035286205.1 Merismopediaceae cyanobacterium | reverse complement strand
CCGTCCTGTATCCCATTACAATGAATTTCGTCTAACGCCGGAGCATCCGGTTTATGCAATTAAACGTCAAGAAGTTATCACTAAACGCAAAGTCCGTAAGGAAGGTTGGTTGCCTGAAGTTAACACGAAGAAACTGCTAGCGGCTCAACCCCAATGGTTAAAAGTAGATCAATTAGAAAAAGGGGATTTTATTCTTGTTCCCAAACTAACGCGGTCTGACTCTTCTCGTTTTAGTGACGCAGAATTAGAGCTATTGGGCTACTATCTAGCAGAGGGAAGTACCTATTTTAACCAAGCAAACCGACAATACACGAACCAACTTTCCTTTGGTTTGCATGAAAAGGAATTGGTTGCCCATGTTCGTCAGCTAGTTACAGAGGTAACCGGTCGTCCTGCTTACGTTACAGAACAACCTGATCGTAATGGAGCCGGAATCAGTTTCTACTCTCAAGAATACTCAGAATGGTTTACGGAGCATTGTGGTAAAGGAGCAACCTCCAAGCAACTTAGTCCTGCCTTAATGGAACTTCCTCCTCAACAAGCTAAAGTCTTTTTAGATGCTTATCTAGCGGGGGATGGCAATATTCATCAGCGTGATAATTCTTGTTTAGTTCGTTATTGTACGGCTTCTGAAACCTTGGCTCAGCAAGTTCAAATGTTACTGAACAAACTTGATATTTATGCTTGGATTCAAACCAGACCAGGAGGAGAAGCTAAGTTTTCTAACCAATCAGATCGAGTCATTAATCGTCAGCCCCTTTACCATGTGGGTTATACAGATGATAAGAAGTGGGATATGGTGCGTGAAACTGAAACCCATTTTATTGTTCCTATTCGAGAAATTAGCCGCGAATCTTACGATGATTTAGTCTTTAATATTGATGTGGATCAAACCCATAGCTATCTTGTCCGAGGCTTTGCTGTTCATAACTGTACAGCACCCATGTATGACAGCAATCAGCTTCATGCCGCAGTGGTGGAGTAGGACGCTTTAGATAATGCTGAAATTAAATATTCAACCGTACAAAATTGGTATGCGGGGGATGCCAATGGTAAAGGCGGGATTTATAATTTCGTGACCAAGCGGGGGTTATGTAAGGGGGTTAATTCTAAAATTTCCTGGACGCAGGTGGAAACCGGATCGGCTATTACTTGGAAATATCCCAGTTGTGTGTTAGTCGGCGATCGCTCGGTGGGGGAATTTTATTCCATTGCCTTAACCAATAACCGTCAACAAGCCGATACGGGAACCAAAATGATTCATATTGGCAAAAATACCCGTAGCACAATTATTTCTAAGGGAATTTCAGCCGGTCAATCCCAAAATAGTTATCGCGGTTTAGTGAAAATGGGGCCCAATGCCCAGGGGGCGCGGAACTATTCCCAGTGTGATTCCATGTTAATTGGGGATAATGCGGAAGCCAATACGTTTCCCTATATTCAAGTGGACAATAACACGGCCAAAGTCGAGCATGAAGCTTCGACTTCCAAAATTGGTGAAGACCAACTTTTCTATTTTGCCCAACGGGGGATTTCGGAAGAGGATGCTGTGTCGTTGTTAGTCAGTGGTTTCTGTAAAGATGTGCTGAATGAATTACCCCTAGAATTTGCGGCAGAAGCGGATAAATTGCTTAGTCTCAAACTAGAGGGAACGGTTGGTTAAGGGGATCTTCTCCTATTTCCTATCCTACTTCCTAAGACGGGCGATAGATAATTTTTAATTACCAGTTATTAATTATCTATCGGCTCATTATTAATGATCCATTATTAATTATCCATTCAAATGAATATGATTCTTTCGGTTAAAGATTTAACGGCTAACGTTGACGGTAATCCCATTCTTAAAGGCTTAAATTTAGAGGTCAAGGCGGGAGAAGTCCATGCGATTATGGGGCGTAATGGTTCGGGGAAAAGTACGTTTTCTAAGGTCTTAACGGGGCATCCTGATTATGAGGTAACGGGGGGAGAGATTCTCTATCAAGGGGAAAGTTTACTGGATAAAGAACCTGATCAACGCGCTCTAGCGGGAATTTTTCTGGCGTTTCAGTATCCCTTAGAAATTCCGGGGGTCAGTAATTTAGAGTTTTTGCGAATTGCCTACAATGCTAAACGGAAATATTTAGGTTTGGAAGAATTAGATACTTTTGATTTCGAGGATTTGGTAAATGAAAAGCTGGATATTGTCCAGATGAATCCTAGTTTTTTAGATCGTAGTTTGAATGAGGGATTTTCGGGGGGAGAAAAGAAGCGTAATGAGATTTTACAAATGGCCATTTTAGAGCCGACGTTATCTATTCTGGATGAGATTGATTCGGGTTTAGATATTGATGCGTTGCGGATTGTGGCGAATGGGGTCAATCAGTTAAGAACGGCAGAAAATGCCACGATTGTGATTACCCACTATCAACGCTTATTGGATTATATTGAGCCGGATTATGTTCATGTGATGTATGACGGTCGGATTGTGATGAGTGGGGATAAGGCGTTGGCCCTGGAGTTGGAGGCGAGGGGTTACGATTTCTTGGATGAGAAGGTTTTGGCTACGGTTTAATGGGGTCAGGAATTAAGACTCTCCCTATTTCTTTCAAACAAGTTTGATCCCCTATTTCTCCTAGAAAAGTTTGATCCCCCCTACCCCCTTTTTAAGGGGGGCTTACCACCGCTAATTTGTCTGTTTTCTCCTCTTTCAAAGGGTGAGGCTTAAAGAGCAGTTAAAATTCACTATTCACTATTCACTACTCCCTATTCACTATTCACTACTCCCTATTCACTATTATGACTCTGACTAAAACCGATAATCAAAGTTATTTACATAAACTCTGGCAACAGGGCGATCGCCGTTTGTCGGTGATTCAAGATGAGCGGTTAAAGGCTCTGCGTCAAAAAGCCAGTCAACATCTGCAAAGTTTACCGTTGCCCACAAAACGGGATGAGGAATGGTTATTTACGGATTTATCGGATTTAGTGACCGTTGACTTTGAAGCCGCGAACCCGATCGCCTTAGAAAAACCGGTGTTGGAACCCTTTATTTTGGAGGAAGCGACCCAAACTCGTCTCACTTTTGTGAATGGCATTTATGCGGCAGAACTCTCCGATTTAACGGGTTTGCCTGATGGTATTTATGTGGGAAACTTACAAAATTTACCCCCAGCAAAATTAGCGAGTTTATTTAACTATCTCGATCAACAGGAAGGGTCAGAAGAAATATTTACTACGTTAAATACCAGCAGTTTAGGGGATATTGCGATTATCTGGGTCGAGGATAAGACGGAAATTGAAATTCCCATTCATTGTCTCTTTTTGTCTGTGGTTTCTCCTCAACCGGCCCTGATTCAACCCCGCGTTTTAGTGATTACCGGCCATCAAAGTTCTTTAACCCTGGCTGAATCCTACGGCACCGTGACCGATACTTGTTCTGATCGCCCCCAACACCGTCCCTATTTTACCAACGTCGTTACCGAGGTTTTTTTAGGTCAAAATAGTCGCTTAACACATCTCCGCAATCAACGGGAATCGGGGGATAGTTTTCACATTGCTAAAACGGCGATCGCCCAGGCCAAAGACAGTCAATATCGCCTATTAGAAATTAACCTAGGGGCAAAATTATACCGCCATAACTTAGCCATTTATCAACAGGGAGCTAACACCGAAACGGATTTACAGGGATTAACGGTTATTGCGGGACGACAAGTTTCCGATACCCACAGCGCAATTTACTTACGCCATCCCCAGGGAACCACCCGTCAACTCCATAAATGTATTGTTGATAATTACGCCCACGCCATTTTTAGCGGCAAAATTTTTGTTCCGAAAACGGCACAAATGACCAATGCGTCCCAATTAAATCGCAACCTAGTGTTATCTTCCAAAGGCCGGGTGAATACCAAACCAGAGTTACAAATCACGGCGGATAATGTGAAATGCGCCCATGGGGCAACGGTGAGTCAACTGGAACCCGATGAATTATTTTACCTTCGTAGTCGGGGCTTAAATGATTATGATGCCCGTCATTTACTAATTGATGCCTTTGCGGGAGAAATTTTAGCTAAAATCCCCCTATCCTCCTTACAATATCGTTTAGAACAATGTATTGCCTGCCGAACTATTTAAGGACAAATCAAGCGGCAATGGGCAACCCAATAAACGGGATTAATGTATGTTTAACTCATATTTAACTCATATTTAACTCATATTTAATTCATGTTTATTTCATGTTTAATTTCATGTTTGATATTGAAGATTTAAGATTTTTATGATAACCACTCCGATCAAATCCTTAGCGACTCAGGTGCGGGCCGATTTTCCTATTTTAAATCAAGAGATTAATGGCCACCCCCTAATTTATTTAGATAGTGCGGCCACGTCCCAGAAACCCCTTGCTGTGCTGGATTGCCTACGACACTATTACCTCAACGATAATGCCAATGTGCATCGAGGAGCGCATACCCTCAGCGTCAGGGCCACCGAAGCCTACGAAGCCGCCAGGGAAAAAGTGGCTCATTTTATTCAGGCGCGATCGCCAAGGGAAATTGTTTATACCCGCAATGCCACCGAAGCTATTAATTTAGTGGCCTATAGTTGGGGATTAAATTATTTAAAAGCTGGGGATGAAATTATTACCTCCGTCATGGAACATCATAGCAATCTTGTTCCCTGGCAAATGGTCGCCCAAAAAACAGGAGCGGTCTTAAAATTTGTTCAACTTAATGAGCAGGAAGGCTTAGATTTAGAACATTACCAAACCCTTTTATCCGAGAAAACCAAATTAGTGGCGTTGGTTCATGTTTCCAACACGTTGGGTTGTGTCAATCCCGTCAAAGAAATTACGCGCCTTGCCCATCAAGTCGGAGCCAAAGTTTTAATTGATGCTTGCCAAAGTGTTCCCCATTGCCCCATTAATGTGCAGGAAATGGATTGTGATTGGTTGGTTGCCAGTGGTCATAAAATGTGTGCGCCGACAGGGATCGGTTTTCTCTACGGGAAAGAGGCTATTTTAGACGTGATGCCTCCTTTTTTTGGCGGAGGAGAAATGATCGCGGAGGTCTATTGCGATTATTTTACAACGGCGGATTTACCCCACAAATTTGAAGCGGGTACTCCGGCCATTGGTGAGGCGATCGCCCTCGGTGCGGCGGTTGATTATCTCACCCAAATCGGCATGGATAATATTCATCGGTATGAAACCGAATTATCGCAATATTTGTATGCCCAATTAAGCACAATTTCCCAGTTAAGAATCTACGGGCCGAATCCGAAGCAAGGTCAGGGTCGAGCCGCTTTAGCCGCCTTTAATGTGGCCGGTTTTCATGCCAGCGATCTCGCTACTCTATTGGATCAAGATGGTATTGCCATTCGTTCCGGGCATCATTGTACCCAACCCGTCCATCGTTTATTTGATGCGTCGGGCAGTGCCAGGGCCAGTCTCTATTTTTATAATACCACCGAAGAAATTGACCGATTGATTGAGTCTTTACAATCAACCTTGACATTTTTTCAGAGCTTGGATGATGAATAGCTGGGGGAAATTAGGGGTCATTCCTACCGGGTTTAAATACTTCATTTTGCTGGCGATCATTTGGGGGGTGATGATGGCCCCCTGTCAAGCAGAAACGGTGTATTTTCAGACCGTTGGCCAAGCCGGTTATCGCGTACAAGGTACTTTGGATTATTCCCCCTCCAGAGACAGCCTTTTAACGGTCAGTTCGCAATCCTTCTCTTCAACGTTCTGGCACTTAACGGTCAATTTCTATGAGATTCAGGGGCAACTCTGGCACAGCTATGATTTTATGGCCTCTCAGCCCCCCAATAATCCCTATTTACAGTTAACCTTTGATCCCCGGCAACAACAATTTCAAGGAAAATTCGACCTAGGGGGCAGTGATCCCCCATCCGTTTTTCTGAAGGGAGTCCCCGGCCAACAATTACAATGGATTTCCATAGATGCCCAGGGCCAAGAACAGTTACTGGATCAAAATCGGGGTTGGTTGGCGATCGCCGTTGTCCCTGGCGCAGACAATTCCGGTCAAGAATTTCGCCAAGAATCCACCGGGATCAGCAGAGAAAATCATCGGTAATGGCCTCCTCTCCAAAACTATCGGATGATCCTGTGATCTATAATTAACGATAGTACTTCATCAAAAACCGTGAAGGCTTTAATCTCATTGCCTAACCATACCGACCAATGTTGATCACTATTTCTGCTATTTTTGCCACCGTAACGGTTTCTGGGGGAAGTTACTGGTTTTTGTATCGTCATTTTCAGCGTCAACTTATGCAACTTAAACATCGTCTCGATCAAGTCAATCAAGAATACTATCATCAACAACAGCAAACCGAAGCGGCTGAACGGGAGATCCAATCTCTCATCGAACAGTCTAGGGTGAATACGGAAGCCTATCACCAACAACTGCAAGATATATCCCGCCAAAATGAAGCCTACCAACTGCAAATCGAACACATAGAAAGTCTGTTGGCGATCGCCAATCAACGTCAAAAAGAGTTAACCGCGCAACTGGAGACCCAGCAGGAAGCCTATCATACCCAAGCGGAAACCCTATATCAGCAACTAGAGCAGGCCCAAAAGAGCTTGCTAGAGCATACCCAACAGGCCGAACAAACCCTAGAACAGCTACGTCAGGAACGGGAAATAGCCCTACAAGCCCAACAGGTGATGATGCAAGATCAAATAAATCATCTCCTTCAGGAAAAACAGGAATTATCCCAAGCCATGGAAGATCTTTATCTGTCCATTGAAGACAGCATTCAATCGCAAACCCAGGAGCTAGAGAAACAGAATCAAGCCCTATTAATAAGCAATCAACAACTTCAACAGGACAATGCTCAACTCCATCAGGAAAACGAAACCTTGAAATATCAACTCTTTTTAACCCGGCAGGAAGGAAATCCCGGCAAACCCCTGGGGAAAAAATTAGCGGCTTCGGAAAATGCCATTATATTAATGTCAACGGAGCAAGATCTTTATCCTGAAGAAAAACGCGGTTTAATTTTACATTTGTTACGGGCTGAACGGGACAGAATAGAAAAGCAAAAGCGCAGAATACACATTATTGATGATATTTTAGCGAATAATTCCCTCAATGCCGCTCGTGATGAATTTGAAGGTCGTTTGAAGAAAGTTCTTTCGGCTTACCGCGAAATGGATAGCAAAACGCGGGGAGAATTACAGCATTTAGGGTTTACCATTACCGATGACGGTAAACATTATAAATTGATTTTTCAAAAGGATGACCGTTACACCTTTGCCTGTCCCAAGAGTGGGAGTGATCATCGGGGAGGAAAGAATCTTTTTAGTTGGATTCGCGGCTTATTGCTTTGATTTACTTCTCTTTTGAGACAGGCCCTTCGGGGGATAAGCGGTTACTCCTCTAAACTGACTACAGGCAATAGGCTTAAGCCCCTGGTGACAAAGCTTTCAGAAAAATTACTAGGCAACTTAAATGAGCAAAAGTCTAAATCATTTAAAACGGAGGATTAGGTTCTCTCCCTTACCCATTTTTTGATCATTTGCGTTATTGTCAGTAAAGAGAATCCTCTATTTATCATTGCCTATACCATGCCAGAAACGGCTAATCCACGAATGCAAGTGACGGACGACCTGAATCAATTACTCGATATTTTGCCCGCTCCGATTCGCCATACCCTAGACAACCATCCCCACCGCGATCGCCTCATTGAAGTGGTCATGGACTTAGGCAGATTACCCGAAGCCCGGTTACCGGAGGAAGCGATCTATCTAGGGGAAACGCCGGTCACGAAGGCGGATTTACAATATTCCATTGCGCGGGTCGGTCATTTTAGTGGGGATAATCGGGCCGGCATTGAACGCACGTTGCATCGTATTAGTGCCATTCGCAATCGTACTGATGAAATTATTGGTTTGACCTGTCGTATTGGCCGCGCTGTTTTTGGCACGATTTCCATGATTCGGGATTTGGTGGAAACGGGGCAGTCTATTCTGTTATTGGGTCGTCCGGGGGTGGGCAAAACCACGGCCTTACGGGAAATTGCCAGGGTTTTGGCCGATGATTTACATAAACGGGTGGTGATTATTGATACTTCCAACGAAATTGCGGGGGACGGTGATATTCCCCATCCGGCGATCGGCAGAGCCAGAAGAATGCAGGTGGCCCGCCCCGAATTACAGCATCAGGTGATGATTGAAGCGGTGGAAAATCATATGCCCGAAGTGATTGTCATTGATGAAATTGGCACAGAATTGGAAGCCTTGGCCGCCCGCACGATCGCCGAACGAGGAGTCCAATTAGTGGGAACCGCCCATGGTAATCGTCTGGAAAATTTGATTAAAAATCCCACCCTTTCGGATTTAGTGGGGGGCATTCAAGCGGTCACCCTGGGGGATGAAGAGGCCCGTCGTCGGGGTTCCCAAAAAACGGTACTGGAACGAAAAGCACCTCCTACCTTTGCGATCGCCGTGGAAATGTTAGAACGTCAACGCTGGGTCATTCATGCAGATGTCGCCCAGACCATTGATGGACTGTTACGGGGCAAACAACCGGCCCTACAAATTCGCACGGTGAATGATCAGGGAGAGGTGGAAATTATCCAGGAACAACCTGTTTTACCCCTCGCCAAATCCTTTTCCTCCCAGGAGTTACCAAGTATTCCCCGGCCCACAGGTCTCCGGGCTTCCGGCCAAATGTTACCCTTAACACCTTTTCCAGCCTCCAATGAGGCCCCGGATTTTGCCCAGTTATTAGAGCAATCCTGGCGTACCTCGGATCGGGAAGAAGACCCCCTACCGGTTCCCGGTTCTTCAGGCGACGAGTATCCGCTTCAGGTTTATCCCTACGGCATCGGGCGATCGCAAATTGAACAGGTGATCGAAGTCTTAAATTTACCGATTGTGTTGACCAAGGACTTACACAATGCCGACGCGGTGTTAG
>JAYKIP010000025.1:0-3949 GCA_035286205.1 Merismopediaceae cyanobacterium | reverse complement strand
CATTGCGTTTGACTAATTGACCGGCTTCGGCTTGTAGGGTTTCAAATTTTTGAGTAAGGGTCTTGATTTGATCGGTCTGATTTTGGGCTTTGGCCTGTTTTAATTGCTCGGAAACCTGGTCTAGTTGATCGAGGAGGGCTTTTTCCTTGGCGTAGTCGGTGGTTCCAATTAGGTCAGTGCCTTTGAAGGCTAAATGTTCTAAAAAGTGGGCAACCCCGGTTTTCCCTACCGGTTCGTTGGCTCCCCCCACATTGGCATAGGTATAGAAAGAAACGACTGGAGCATCATGGTTTTCCATGACGATAAATTTCATGCCGTTGGCCAGTTGAAATTCGGTGACGCGGGCGATCGCCTGATTGAGATAGGGTTGCAGATCGGTTCCAGTGGTCATTCCCTTGGGTGAAATAGGACGGGTAGCCGTATAAGTCCCTGGGGAAGGATTGGCTTGGGCGGGGATAGCAAGGGCAAGGATCGGGATCTGGCAAAGCAACAGAGCGATCAGGCTGTAGGCAAAAATTAGACGGGGATAACGAAGGGAAAGAGGGGGTAAACCGCTTAACATAGATAAGGACTGAACCAGACAAGAGCGTTCACTATTCTAGCCTGTCTTTTCCCTTGTCCTGGTTTTGTTCTGGTTTTGTTGTGGTAAGATGCCCCCTATTACAGAGTCACTACGACGATAAACTGTCTGGATTTCCAGAATGTTTAAGTTCTTTACGAAAGTCTCTCCCTCGATCATAATCGCTCTGCTTTTAAGTGGTTTTAGTGCTTTTTTAGCTTATAAAGAGCAATATGAAGCCGCCATGGCAGGAGCCGGGGTTGCAGTTGCTATCGCCAGCAGTCGAAAGGAAACCGAAGAGATAGAATTTAATACAGAAGATTGGAGAACCAAATATCTTGTTAGGGAAAAAGAGCATGAAAAAGAACTACTCGAACAATACTATCAAGGTCAGCTTCATCTCCAAGCAATAGAACATCAACAGGAATTACTGAAGCAGAATTTTGAACAACAGAGTAAAATTAAGGAATTAGAGTTTGAGCTAAAATTACGGGAAAGAGAATTAGCGATCAATCCTATAGAAGTCAGTCTTCTATCAGAATCTCGAAAATCTATGCTTCCAGAACCTCAAGAATCTATGATTCAATCTTTACCCGAATCTCAAACGACTGAACCATCTCAAAACCTTGAGGCAAACAACAATGAATCATAAAAATAATGCGATTGATGAAAATCTTCCGTCAACATTTTCTCAAAACACTAAAAACTTTTCTAAATCTCTCCAGTACCAATTCTCGGTTGGGGCGTTTCTTGCTTTCCTAACGATTGGATTAGTGACTTTTGTGAGTTTACAGAATAATAACGCGGCTAAGTATGTTGCCTCCTTTGTCGCCGGGCTTTTTGGCTTTACGGCGATCGAGGTTTTGCGAAGTAGTGTTAAGGATGCTCAACGGCATGATGTCAAGAAGGATTTTTGAGCAATTCTAGGACAAGACTACATTGCCCTAGATTTTGATTTTTTAAAACCCAATCCATTTTTAAACAAATAAATGACTAGATTCCGAAAATTTTTCGACACAACGAACAAATAACTCGACTCCCATAGATAACGCTCTTTCATCAAAATTAAAACAGGGATGATGATGGGGATAATCTAACCCCAAATCAGCATTAGCAGAGCCTAAAAAGAAATAACAGCCCGGCACTTCCTGAAGAAAAAAAGACATATCTTCACTGCCCATCGTATGACAATCAGGTACAACACCGGCAGGTGTTTCTAACACTTCTAGGGCGACGGAACGCACTAACTCTGCCATTTTGGCATCATTGATCACCGGTGGATATAATCGCCAATAATCCCATTCATAACTCGCGCCATGGGCATCACAAATTCCTTTAATAATGGCCTCTAATCGGGGGGCAAAATAGCCTTCCAATTGAGCATTAAAATAACGGACACTCCCGCGCATCCGGGCGGTATCGGCAATCACATTTAAGGCTGACCCGGCGTGTAATTCGCCAACGGTGACAACCGCCGCTTCGGTGGGATTAATATTGCGGGCAACAACGGTTTGAAAAGTGTTAATAATTTGGGCGGCTAGGACGATGGAATCTACTGTTTGGTGGGGCATGGCTCCGTGACCTCCCCGGCCTAAAAGGGTGCATTGAAAGCATTCTACGGCGGCCATGAGGGGGCCCGGGCGGACTCCCACTGTTCCCAGGGGCAAGTTATTCCAGAGGTGCAGGCCGATAATGGCATCCACATCGGGATTTTTTAAAACGCCCTGCTCGATCATGGGTTTGGCTCCCCCCGGACTTTCTTCGGCGGGCTGAAAAATCAGTTTGACGGTTCCCCGAAAGTCTTGACGATGTTGGGCGAGATAGGCCGCGGTTCCCAGGGCGATCGCCGTATGACCATCGTGACCACAGGCGTGCATCCGACCGGGATGTTGGGAACGATACTCCACCGGGTTTTCTTCGGTAATGGGGAGGGCATCCATATCGGCCCGGATGGCGAGGACTGGCCCCGGCAAATCGCTCTCAATGATAGCCACAATACCCGTTTCTGCAATGCCTGTTTGATGGGCCACTCCCAAAGCCGTTAAGGTACGGCTCACAAATTCGGCGGTGAGATGTTCTTGAAAACCGAGTTCTGGATATTGATGAAATTGTCTGCGCCATTGACTCAGTTGGGGCTGTAGGGAACGAATACCTAGGCGAATACTGGCTAGATGAGCGTGGGTGTTAGGAGTCAGGGTGGGCAACATGGCGGGCAAAGTTAGGAATTGTGGGGACGGTTTCCAAAGCTCTGTCTAGTTTAACGTGATCCCGTTCCGGGAAATAGTCGGGCAAGCTTGCTTCGGTCGCTTCTTCCCCAATAACCAGGCTCAAAATGGACGCGATTTCACCGTCTCTAGCGGTATCCCCAGGGAACCCAACAGGCTATACTCAAAGGCTGTGGACACTGACGGAATTTAACGGATAGACAACCATGGTCGCGGTAGCAATTTTGGCGGCGGGTAAAGGTACTCGCATGAAATCCACTCTACCCAAGGTTTTGCATCAACTGGGCGGGCGATCGCTGGTGGAGCGGGTACTCGATAGTTGTCAAGGACTCCAACCGGAACGGCAGTTAGTGATTGTCGGGTATCAGGGGGAAGCTGTTAAACAACAATTTGCCCATCGTCCGCAGGTGGAATTTGTTGACCAAACGCAACAGCTAGGCACGGGTCACGCCATCCAACAGTTATTACCCCATTTAGCGGGCTATCAGGGGGATTTACTCGTTTTAAATGGTGATGCTCCTCTGTTAAGGGCGGAAACCCTCGAAACCTTATTGGCAACCCATCAAAGCCATGGCAATGAAGCCACCCTCTTAACGGCTAATCTTCCCAATCCCAAAGGTTATGGCCGCGTCTTTTGTAATGGCGATAATCTAGTTACGCAAATTGTGGAAGACCGGGATTGTAACGATGCCCAACGGCAAAACCACCGCATTAACGCCGGTATTTATTGTTTTAACTGGCCCAAATTAGCCGCCGCCCTCCCCCAATTAAGGGCTGATAATGACCAACAGGAATATTACCTCACCGATGTTGTCCACTTTTTAAATCCTGTCATGGCGGTGGATGTGGCCGATCCCTCCGAAATTAATGGCATTAATGACCGTAAACAGTTGGCCGCCGCCTACGAAATTTTGCAAGACCGCATTAAGGATAACTGGATGGCCGCCGGGGTAACGTTAATTAATCCCGATAGCATTACCATTGACGACACGGTGCAACTCAGCCCGGATGTGATTATTGAACCCCATACCCATCTGCGGGGTCATACGGTGATTGGTTCCGGCAGTCGTATTGGCCCCCACAGTTTGATCGAAAATAGTCATCTAGGCGAACGGGTCACAGTGATGTTTTCGGTGATTACCTCTGCTCAGATTGGTTCCGAGAC
>JAYKIP010000024.1:0-3094 GCA_035286205.1 Merismopediaceae cyanobacterium | reverse complement strand
TAAAAGCCCGTAACTTTCAAGCCCTAGACCTAACCAACCTCATCGAAGAAATTGAATCCATGGGACGCAGTGACAAAAAAGAGATTGGGAACCGCCTGGAAATCCTAATCATGCACCTGCTCAAATGGAAATACCAACCCCATAAACAAACCCGTAGTTGGCGATGCACCATTAACGAACAACGCCGGGCCATTCGCCGAATCCTCAAAGTAAGCCCTAGCCTGAAACCCTATCTCCAAGAAAACCTAACCGATTTTTATCAAGATGCCAGGGAAGCGGCTATTGACGAAACCGGGCTTCCCCCTCAGACATTTCCTCCAGAAAATCCCTTTATTCAAGAAGAAATCTTAAATCCCGACTTCTTCCCCAATCCCTAACTGCCATCTTTCCAGGGAAAAACAATATTGTTCTCTGTTGAAACCAGACTTCACTTTTCACCCCCTGAAGAGAATTTAAACTTTCAATAGAAAAACAATATTCTTCACAGTAAAAACCACGATAGAAGCAACGCATGAAACAAATGCCCGTTATTCGTCGTCAATACAACCCTAACATTCAATAGAGAAACGACATTGTTCACTCTTAGAATGCAACAAGGTGGGATATGAAGCAGACACCTAGATCGTGAGGAAGAATAAACCTCAGCATTTAGGATAAAGTAGATGTCAATCCCTTAAACCCCCCTTTTTTATCGTGTGAGGAGGATTTTCTATGGTTTACATGACCGATGATGAGGAAATGCAAGGAACCTTTAAGGAGTTTTCCCTATTCCTCGATCCCAAATTATTACGCATGGCCCGCCGCATTTATCGGAGCTATCGGCTTCTCCACCCCCAGGCCTCTCGTCAACCCCTCGGCATTGCCATTCATCGAGAGACCCATCGCGGTCAATTAATGTTTAATAGCCGTCCGATTTTATTACCTGGTGAGTGCTTTGTACCACTAAACCAGTTGGAAACAACGGAAGTCCATTAAACCTCAAACAAAAAGGTTGTTAGCTCTAGGTGACTAAAGGGGCCTAGGGAGGTTTTTTGCGTCAAGATAACTTTGCAAAGCATCGGTGATGGAATCAAGCAAGAATCCCTGAAGGAAGCCATAGCCGCCCAAGACCATCAAATTCAAGTTTAATCAATTTCCCCAGCCTCTCAAACGGAGAAAGACAAAAATAACCCCTAATGAGAAGAAGAGGCATTTGCTGTGTCCGGATGACTGGGTTTAGCCGTGCGTAACTTGGCGACCAATTGGGGATTATTTTGCAGAAAAGTCATCACTTGAGACTCGGCTAAAGGCTCGGTAGCATCCAAACCTTGCATTAATTTTTCGCCCCAATGGGTGACCATCGGACTCTGTAAAAGTTTAGTTAATAACGTTAACCCACTGGTCGCCAATAATAACTTCGTGGGATCGCCATTGTCGCCGTCCTGGGTGCCCGCCAAAATAATTGGATTCGTTCCTAACACCCCTGGTTGAGGAGCTAAAGCCGCCATCACCTGGGGTAACACGGTAATCAACTCTTCCAAATGATCTTCCGCTAATTGCACCGTTAAGGCTTTGATAGAAAGGGTATTTTGAGCCGAAATTTTCGCTTTTTCCCCCTCTGCTTCCTTCAGAGCTTTATCTAATTCTGCCGCCGCTTTGAGTTTAATGGCCTCCGCTAATTGTAATGCCATAATTTTTTCATTTTCGGCCCGTAGGCGTTCCTGTTCGAGTTCCCCCTGTTGGGCGATCAAGGCGGCTTGTTTGTCCTGTTCGGCCTTAATTAAAGCTAGGGCTTTTTGACGTTCCTCTTCGGCTAATTTAATGGCAGTTTCTTTATCTGTTGCGGCCAGAGAAACCGCTTTTTGGGATTCAATTAACGCTTTTTCTGCATTGGCTAATTCCTGATTTTTTTGATTAATGGCAATGCCTTTGGCAATTTCTGCTTCCTCTAGGGCCTGTTGTTGTAAGATATGCTGTTCTTTCAGTTGTTTTTCAGAGAGAATCATCCCCTCTTCGATCGCCTGTTGTTTTTGCACCTTGAGGAGTTCCTGGGTAGCCCGTTCCGTTTCCCGTACCTCTAGAACTTGACGTTCATTGGCCGCTGTCATTTGCTCCGTTTGTAAGGTATTTTCCAGTTGTTTTTGTTTGAGTTGTCGTTCGGCATCCAGTTGTTTTTGGGTTTCCAATAACTTTAAGAGGGCAATTTCCGTTTTGGTTTCCTCCTGGACTTTTTCCAATTCCTTTTTATTTTGTTGCACAATAGATTCACGGGTTACCACCGCTTGAATATCTAAATAATTATCCGGATTATAATGATTTAATTCATCAATGTTGGTGATGGCAATATTTAACAGTTGCAACCCGTAGCGGGCCAAATCCGGTTCCACTTTGGATTTTAAATTATTGGTGACCGTTTCCACACTGCCCTGCAATTCGCCTAAATTCGCCTGGGAAGCGGCATCCCGCAAATGACCTTCAAGAATATCATTCACCCGTTTTTTGACTTCTTCTTCAGCAACTAAGATTTCCTTTTCTCCTTTTTTGCCCGTTCCTAATAACATGGCGGCATTACGAATACTATCTTGATCCGGGTTAACCCGTACCTGTAAACTGCCATTAAAAACGGCTTTTAAATAGTCTTTGGTTCTCAGGGGTTTTTCGGCAGTGTTGCCCCGGACAACGGAAACGGTGACTTGGTTTAAGCTCACAATAGTAATGGTTTCAAAGCCCGGAAAAAAGAGCGTTGAACGGGTAATCACTTGCTTATCGCGGGTGGGCCCAGAAATGACAAAGGCTTCATTCGTATTACACACCCGATAAAACTTGGTGAACATGAGATAGAGGGTAACTAATACCGTTAGAATGCCTCCACTCAGCAGGGCAAGAGGCATCAACCATCCCAAATCCATGGGGCTAGATAATTGGGCCAGGTAGGGCGTTTCGGTATTGGCAACGGCGATCGCCTGGGTCGGGGTTTTAGGGGTCAGGTCAAATTGGCTGTTCATGGTTTTTGGTAAATAAAGAGAATCGGGAAAAGAATTGATTAACTGCCCACCAACGCTTTCAATTCATCATTGCTATCGGCTTTCACTAACGCATAACGACGGGGCGCGAC
>JAYKIP010000023.1:0-2727 GCA_035286205.1 Merismopediaceae cyanobacterium | reverse complement strand
TCTCCTAATTGTTCCGCGATCTTGACCCGTCTGGGATTCTCCTCTACTATTGTGAAACATCAAGCGTTAGGCCCGTTTTTTTGATGAGTATCGTCTGAGAGGCTCTTGCTGAAGCGACGGCATAACTCAAGGAAAGCAATATTTATGGGACAAAGGAAACCGTTGTTGGCTCGGCTAAAGAAGCTGGGATATGTGGGTGGATTAGGGATCTTTGCGCTTCCGATTCCTCTTGCCCAAGCTCACGGCATTAAGCTTCCCCAGACGGTTCAGACTTCTGAGCAAGTCTTAATCGCCCAAGCGATTCCCTTTATTCTGCCTCCTCAAACCCCGCCCCCGGTTCCAATTCCTTCTCCGTTGCCCTCTCCCTCTCTATCGGCTCCTGACCTTCCTCCGGCTCCCAGTCTGCCCGATTTACCGGAAACGATTATTGTGCGGGAGTTCCGTTTTGTGGGAAATACGGCCTTTTCTTCTGCCGAACTAGCCGAGGCGATCGCCGCCTATCGAGACCGTCCCCTACAGTTTGCAGAATTAGTGGCCGCTGAAACCGCCATTACCCGTTACTATGCCCAGGCTGGTTATATCAATTCTGGAGCCGTCATTCCTGCCGGTCAGAGCTTTGAGCCAGATAATGCGGTAATTACCATCCAAATTATCGAAGGTCGTCTGGAAACGATTAATGTCAGTGTGGAGGGGAAGTTAGACCCTAACTATATTCAGAGCCGTTTGGCCTTAGCGGCCGCTCCCCCTTTCAATCAGAATCACCTCTTGGAAGCCCTGCAATTATTGCAACTGAATCCTCTGATTCAATCCATCAAAGCGGAAATTAGTGCGGGGGTTAGTCCCGAAGCTAGTATTCTCAATGTGGCGGTGGTGGAAGCGGATACCCTACAACTTCAAGCTTTTATGGACAATGGACGGGTTCCCAGTATAGGCAAAGTTGAGCGGGGTTTACGTTTTAGTGAAGGAAATTTGTTGGGGTTAGGGGATGCCTTCACCTTTGATTATGCGAATACCAATGGTAGTAATGCCCTCAGTAGTAGTTATATCCTTCCTATCAACCCCGAAAATGGCACTTTAAAGGTATCGGCTCAATATAACAACACGGGCATTATCGAAGAACCGTTTAATGTGCTAGACATCACGGGAAATTCCCTCTATGTGGATTTCAGCTATCGTCAACCGGTGGTGCAAACCCCAAATCAGGAAATTGCCCTGGGTTTAACGGCTTCCTATTCCTCTAGTCAAACAACCTTATTGGGGGAAGGGTTTCCTTTATCACCGGGGGCGAATAATGACGGACAAACCCGTATTGCGGCCCTGCGTTTTGTGCAGGATTGGACAACGAGGGAGGCCAGTAGTGTCTTCTCGTTGCGATCGCAGTTTAGTTTGGGTTTAGGAATTTTAGATGCCAATGTGAATGAGCGTCCTCCCGATGGTCGTTTTTTTAATTGGCGGGGACAGGCTCAATATGTGCAGTTATTGGCTCCTGAAACCTTACTGGTGGTGCGATCAGCGGTACAATTATCCACTGAACCCTTGGTTCCCCTAGAGCAAATTACTTTGGGGGGGTTAAATACGGTGCGGGGCTATCGGCAGGATTTATTGTTAACAGACAATGGCATTTTTGCATCAGGAGAGGTTCGGTTACCCATTTTGCGGATTACAGAAATAAATAGCACTTTACAATTGATCCCCTTTGTGGATTTTGGGGTAGGCTGGAATGACCGGGACAATCCCATTCCCACCACCAACCCGAATACTTTAGTCAGTGTGGGTTTAGGATTGCTCTGGCAAATGGGCGATCGCTTAACGGCGCGTTTAGATTGGGGTTTACCCCTAACAGAATTTCAAATTCAAGGTAATACCTTATCCCAGCAAAGTCTTTATTTTTCATTAAACTATAACTTCTTTTAAAATTTAGAGGTATTTTAAGATGGTGATCGCGTCTTCTCCTGATATTAACACTGACAAAAAACTGGCTGAACAGCGTGTAGTTTTCCATGATTTAAGTTGGGAATCTTATCAACAAATTCTCAACGCATTGGGGAATCATCGCTCGTCTCGTTTAACCTATGACCAAGGTACTTTAGAAATTACGATGCCATCAGAAGAACATGAACGCGCTACTCGTTTAATTGAGCTATTTATTCGTATCCTCGTAGAAGAGTTAGACTTGAATATGAAAACAATGGGATCAACGACCCTAGAACGTCCTGATTTAGAAAGAAGTGCAGAACCTGATAATGCTTTTTATATCCAAAATCAGTCTAAGGTCGCAGGTAAAAAAGTAGATATTACTCAAGATCCCCCTCCTGATCTGGTGATTGAAATAGACATTACCCATACAGATATTCATAAATTTCGGTTTTATGCCAGTTTAGGTATTCCCGAATTTTGGCGATACAATGGTAAAGTCTTAAGAATTTATCAGCTTCAAGGAGAAAGTTATCAAGACATTGAAAATAGTCCTACTTTTGCTTGGTATCCCAAAGAAAAATTTTATGAATTTCTGCAAGATTGCCAAATAAATGAAGTTAAAGCTAGTAAAGATTTTCGGGCTTGGGTTCGGGAAAATTTAACAAATTAGCAATGATCGCCTTTTTATTTCTTACTCTGAAAACGTCTCATAACGATAATGAAACTCACTATTTTTTGCTCATCCATTTATGTTTCTTTATTAGCGGGCATTTGGCCGTTATCTATGGCCCAAGCTCAAGTTATTCCTGA
>JAYKIP010000022.1:0-14865 GCA_035286205.1 Merismopediaceae cyanobacterium | reverse complement strand
GGAGGACTACCCGCTAATTTTTGATGCCAATAGTTGAGTTGGGCTGTTGCTTCCTCTGTTTTCGTCCATTCTCGTTGCCAATGGGCAAAATCCACAAACTGCAAGGAAGGTTCACTTAATGGAGAAGGTTTTCCTTGAGAAAAGGCTTGATAAAGGGTGACTAACTCCTTTAAAAATAAATTAAATGACCAGCCATCATGCACCATGTGATGTTCTACATGAATTAACACCCATTCTTGTTCATTTAGTTTTAACAATGTCCAGTGTATTAACGGTAATTGACTAATATCAAAGGGTTTTTGGACTGCCTGCTCAGTCAGTTTTTCGACGGATTCTTCCTGTTTATCTTTGGGAATATTTTGTAAGTCAATAATCGGTATTGTAACAGGTTCGGGTGGATGAATGACTTGTATGAGTTTTCCCGCTACGGCTGGAAATGTGGTGCGAAATATTTCATGACGACGTAAAATTTCACTGATACTTTTTTCTAAAATGGATACATCTAAAAAGCCTTTAATGCGTAAACTTTCTTGAAATTGATAGGCGGTGGTAGCGGGAGCTAATTGTTCAATAAAATAAACCCTTTCTTGAGCAAAAGAAACAGGTAAATAACCGTCCCGTGCAATAGGTTGGATTGTTTTAAAGGGAGTTGTTTTTTCAACTTGCTGTTGCTCTGTAATGGTTTGACTTAAATCGCCAATTGTGGGATTATCCAACAATTTTTTAAAGGAAACTTCGATCTGAAAAATATCCCGTATTCGAGATAAAATTTGTGTGGCAATTAGGGAATGTCCCCCCAGGTGAAAAAAGTTGTCATTGATCCCAATTTTTTCTAAGCCAAATACCTGATGCCAAATTTTTGCTAATTTTTCTTCTTGGTGATTACGAGGGGCAATAAAGGGGGTTTGACGTTCGTTCCCGTCATAGTCTGGTATGGGTAAAGCTTTACGATCAATTTTTCCATTGGGACTCAGGGGCAACTCCTTTAATACCACAAAAGTCCCAGGAATCATATAGCTCGGCAGCTTATCTTTTAGAAATTGTTGCAGAGTTACGGTTAAATTCTCCTCCCTTGAATGGGGAACCAGATAAGCAACTAATCTTTTATTGCCTAGGGGATCTTCTCGATCAATAACAACGGTTTGAGCGACTTGAGGATGTTGGAGTAAAACGGTTTCAATTTCTCCTAATTCAACCCTAAAACCGTTGATTTTAACTTGATGATCGATTCTTCCCAAATACTCTAAATTGCCGTCGGCTAAATATTTGCCTAAATCCCCTGTTTTATACAATCTTTCTGAAGCTTTAAAGGGAGCCTGAATAAATTTTTGAGCAGTTAGTTCTGGACGATTTAGATAACCCCTGGCAACCGCCGCACCCCCGACGTAAATTTCTCCTGGTGTTTCAGGAGGAACGATTTTTAAGGTTTCATCTAAAACATAAACTGAGATATTTTCTCCTAAACTTTTTCCAATCGGAATTTCTGTCCTGTTGCGTTGACTTTCTGTTAGTTGGCATAGACGATAAACGCTTACCACAATTGTCCCTTCCGTAGGGCCATAACCATTAATTAATTCAGGAAAATTGCCTACATTTTTAAACCATATCCTCACCAATTCTGGTTGAACTCTTTCACCTCCAATAATAACTAACCGCAAGCCATGTGGCAACACTAATTTACCATTAACTAATTCATTGACTAGTAAATGCCAGTAAGCGGTGGGTAAATCCCAAACAGTTATTTGCCAATCTTGAGATTTTTGAACAAACAAGGGAATAGAACTGATCATTTCTTCAGTTCGTAAGACTAGGGTAGCACCGGTACACAGAGTGATATAGATTTCCTCTGCTGCCATATCAAAACTGATCGAGGAAAATTGCAAAACGCGATCGCTTTTGGTTATCTGATATTGGGCGATCGCGAGTTTAGTGAAGTTTACTAAAGACTGATGTTCAATCATTACCCCCTTAGGTTTTCCTGTTGATCCTGATGTGTAGATGACATAGGCTAAATTCTCAGGATTTACGGTATTAACCAGATTCTCTTGACTATAATTGGCAATTTTTGGCCATTGACTATCTAGGCTAACTACCTGTCCTGCATAGTCAGAAATTAGGTTAGACCACTGCGCTTGCGTGACCAGCACGGATATTTGAGCATCCTGCACCATGTAGGTCAATCTTTCCCTGGGATAGGCTGGGTCTAGGGGCACATAGGCTCCCCCTGCCTTGAGAATAGCCCATAAACCAATAATCATTTCTAGGGAACGATCAACACAAAGTCCCACCAAGGTTTCGGACTTAACCCCCAGGGTTCGCAAATAATGGGCTAGTTGATTCGCTTTGGTATTTAATTCCTCATAGGTCAATTGCCCTTGTTCCGACAGGACAGCCACTGCTTCGGGTGTGCGTTCAACTTGGGTTTCAAATAATTGGTGAATATATTGCTTGAACATGGGAAAAATACTTAGAGAAGTCGGTAGCTAGAAGTCCTAGTCTTAAACAATAACATGAAGATCACTAAATTAAAGGCGATCGCTTAAAAATTCGTTACCTGACGGAGGGGGGTCAAGGGCTTTTAATAACCATAATCTTATCAACCTCAATTGTCAATATTCCCCATTAGCAGTAATATCAATGCTGTAAGTTATTCAATTTATCGGCAGGAATTGGTGGCAATTTAGCTCTTCTGGATTCTTGGCTTGTATTGTATTATGTTAATACAAAAAGAATCAGGTGTTCATCATGGAACCCCTAATTTAAAGGGCTTTTATCCGGTATTAATTTTATTTATCATCATCAACCCAGATGAGCTGGCAATTTTAATGAATTAGAGGAAAAATGGAAACTCTTCCTATTAAAATTTCAGATACGACTCTACGAGATGGAGAACAGCAGGCTGGATTATTCTTTCCCCAGGAAATGAAACAGGAGCTTGCTCATTTAATTACCCACACAGGGGTGTCTGAGATCGAAATAATGCCTTGTGTTTGTGATGACGAAACAAAATTAGTCAAGACCTTAGTAGCCCAAGGATTAAAGCATCAAATTATTGCTGCTACTCCGATTAACAAGGACTTTATAGACATGGCTAAAGACTGTGAGCTTGATCAGATCGTACTTTTTAAAGGGCTTTCTGATCGCTTACTCTTTCTACGCGATCGCGAAATCTCTCAGATGAAAGAGTTTCAAGGAAAGACCATTGATGATCCCATTCCTAGCCATATTATTAACCGAATCCGTCAAAATGCTATTGATGAAATTGTTGACCATTTACGCTATGCAACCCAAGAAACAGGATTAAGGGTAAAATTTGCGATCGAGGATGCCTCCAGGGCCGATTTTGATTTTTTGGTTGAGTGCTTGCGTACCTTCAGTCCCTATGTTGAACACTGTTACCTCTGTGATACCGTTGGGGTTCTGACTCCCGAAAAAAGTTATATTTGGGTCAACGATCTCTTGCAAAGTACCACAGGGGCTAATCTAGGAGTACACTACCATAATGATTTAGGTTTAGCTTTAGAAAATACCCTACAGGCAGTGATGGCAGGCGCGACCCTCGTTTCGGGAACCTTTAGTGGCATTGGTGAGCGTTCCGGGAATGTTGCCATTGAGCAGGTATTAAACGGCTTAAAAGTTCGTTTTGGCATTGAAGTTGAAGGAATTAATTATGAGGCGATCGCCCCAGTGCTGGATTATATGGAACAAAAAAGCATTCGTCCCGCCGCTCCTTACTCCCAACAAGCACAACGCCATGAATCGGGCATGCACGTTCAATCTCTGTTAAGCGACCCTAAAAGTTATGCCGTGTTACCCCACAACACGATTGAGATTCTCTTTGGCAAATGGAGTGGTGCCAGCAATTTTCGTTATCTATTTGAAAAAAAACTTAATCATCCCCAACCCAAGGAGCAATATGAGAAAATGCGCTCTGTGATCAAAACCTTGGCTGTAGAACAAGAACGGTATTTTACCGCCGAGGAGGTGGTGGAGTTATGGAAAAATGGCACCTTTGAATAAGTCATCCTATCGTATCGTTGCCATCCCAGGAGAAGGGATTGGGCCTGAAGTCGTCGAAGCGTCCTTAACCATTCTGCGCCGAGTGGCCCAACTTGAGGGATTTGCCTTAACGATAGACTACGGCTTGCTCGGTAGCATGGCCTTAGAAAAATTAGGTAGTTCTTTTCCCCCAGAAACGAGCCAACTGTGTGAAGGGTCTGATGGCATTATCTTTGGAGCGGTCAGTCAAGGGGGACTTCTAGAACTACGGAGACACTTCGACTTTTTTATTAATCTGCGGCCCATTCGCAGTTGCCCAAGTTTACTGCATACATCGAGTCTGCGATCGGAGAAAGTACAAAATCTCGATATTTTAATCGTTCGAGAACTGGTCAGTGGCATCTATTTTGGCTTGGCGGGGCGGGGGACGGATGAAAAGGGAGCCTACGGCTATCACACCATGTGCTACCACGATCAGGAAATTCGTCGTATTGCCAAAGTAGCCCTCCAAAAAGCCCAGGAACGTCGAGGCCTACTGACCGTTGCCCACAAAGAAAATGCCCTACCTCAGATTCCCTGGACTCGATTGGTACAAGAGGAAGCTACCAATTTTGCTGATGTGGTGGTGTCCCCCATGCTCGTTGATAACTTAGCCATGCAACTGGTTCTCAATCCCCAACAATTTGATGTGATTTTAGCAGGGAATATGTTTGGGGACATTCTCAGTGATATTGGTGGAGCCTTGGTGGGTTCCATTGGCCTATTGGGATCGGCCAGTCTCAATGACCAGGGTTTGGGGATGTATGAAGCTATTCATGGAACGGCCCCAGATATTGCTGGTAAGGGTATTGCCAACCCTTTGGGTACTTTAGCGGGTTGTGTTTTGATGCTACAACAATGGGGGGAAATCAAAGCCGCCCAACGGATTCTCGATGCCCAGGAGCGAATTTTAAGCAAAGGATACCGCACCGCCGATTTGTTCCCTCAAAACCAGGAAACCTCGGTCAATACGGCTACCCTTGTTGACCTATTCCTTAAAGAATTTTCCCTTGAATCACCTAACTGAATGAGGAGTCTAATCCATGACTGATGCTAACAAAATCCTGACCCTGGGAAATGATATTAATACTGACGATATTATTCCTGCTAAAAGGGCGACGAATGATGATCCAGACCACTTAAAACAATATGCTCTAGAACACATCATTGGTGGGGGGGAGTTGCTCAAGTATGATGAGATCGAAGCAGGGGATAATTTTGGCTGTGGATCGAGTCGGGAAATTGCCCCCATTGCCCTCAAAGCGGCTGGCATTAAAAAGATTAAAGCGCGATCCTTTGCCGAGATTTTCTATCGCAATAGCATTAATATTGGACTACCCTTAGAAATTATTGGGGAAACAGAACAAAACCCGGTGGTAGAAGCGATCGCCACTGCTGGGGGATTAATGGCCTTTAACCAAAAGCGTCGTCAAGGAGAGGTTAAAATTCCCCCTAGTGTCACCCCTGCCCGTCCTATGACCAGGGTGGAAAAGATGTTAGCCAAAGCTTCGGGCAATGATTATGTCAAACCAGGGGAAGGGGTGTTTGCCAAGATTGATCTGGCTTTATCCCATGATGCGGTGGCTAGTTCAGTTGCCAGGGTATTTTATGACAACTATGGAAAAAACGCCCAATTATGGGATCCACAAAGGGTAGTATTAGTCGCTGATCACTTTATTCAAATTAATGACATTCGCCCTGATAACAAAGCCCCTGTTATGTACGAACAGATGGTCAAATTTGCCCAAACTCAAGGCTGTCATCTATTTGATCTAGTTTCCCCAGGGGAAGCGGCGGGTATCTGTCATGTTTTGTTGCCAGAAAAAGGATTTATTCGCCCTGGAATGATCATTGCAGGAACGGACTCCCATACCTGTACCTATGGAGCTTTAGGAGCCTTTTCCACAGGGGTGGGAACTACGGATATGGCCAATATTTTTGCCATGGGGGATATGTGGATACGAGTCCCACCCACTTTGGTGTTTGAGTTATCGGGAACCCTTCCTCCCCAGATTAGTGCTAAGGATATTATCCTATTTATTCTGGGCAAATTAGGCTGCGGGGGAGCCACCAGCAAAGTCATGGAATTTCGGGGTTCTATCATTGAACAATTGCCCTTAGATGAACGTCTGACTCTGGCGAATATGGCCGTTGAATGTGGTGCCATGTGTGGGTTAATTGCGGCGGATGACGTGACAAAGGATTATGTTATCAATCGCACATCAATTGGGTTTGAAGATGCGATCGCTGACCCCGATGCTGAATACGAAGCCGTTTATCAATTTGACCTGAGCCATTTGGAACCCCAGGTTGCCCGTCCCCCTAAACCAGATCAGGTAGTTAACATTACTCAATTAGAAGACATTCCCATCACCAAAGCTTTTATTGGCTCCTGTACCGGCGGAAAACTCCACGATCTCGCTCAAGCGGCGGCGGTATTAAAAGATCGTCAGGTTGCCCAGGGCGTAGATTTATTTGTGGTGCCAGCTTCGATGGAAGTACGTCAAAAAGCGGAAGAATTGGGCTATCTTGCCATTTTTGAAAAGTCTGGAGCGCAAATACTCAAATCTGGCTGTGGAGCTTGTATTAATTCAGGAAAGGGAGTGTTAGACAAGGAAGAAACGGGAATCTATGCCACCAATCGTAATTTTAAAGGACGCAGTGGCGATCCTACTGCTAAAAACTATTTGGCTTCCCCTAGAACGGTCGCAATTTCGGCTGTCAAAGGAAAAATTACTGCCAATCTTGATTAGGAAAAAGGATTGAATAAGTTGTGCATTCAAGATGCTGATTTCTGTAGGGACATAATATCATTATGTCCTTAGTCTCAGCGGTCAATAGACAATGTATTACTTGATAGACACATAAAAGGGCTTAACAGTGTTAAGCCTCTACAAAAAAGGAATTATAGTTAATTTAACTAAGAATGAGAAAGTTTTTGGTCTGAAACCCTATTATCTAAAGCTTTTGCCAGTCTCAAAATTAATTGAATCTACTATAATTTGGGATGCGACCCTGCAATCTTAATAATCAAGAACAAAAATCTTTTACAAAGTCTATTGACAACAGAAAAAAGCACAGTTTATTTATTTTTAATTCCTTAATACTTTCCTGATGATTGTTACCTATGACTATTAATTATGATGTTCTACAAGAACCCTTTAATAATTTCTCAACCCTAGTTGAATTACTCCGTTATCGGGCAAGCAGTCAACCTGAACGCATCGCCTATATTTTCCTGCGGGACGGAGAAACCGAAGAAGCTCGTTTAACCTATGGGGAACTGGATCAAAAGGCTAGGGCGATCGCCGCTCATCTACAATCTTTTGAAGCGCAAGGAGAAAGGGGTTTACTGCTCTATCCCCCAGGACTAGATTTTATTTCAGCCTTTTTTGGTTGCCTGTATGCGGGAGTCGTCGCCATTCCGGCCTATCCACCTCGACGTAATCAAAACCTATTGCGTTTACAAGCCATAATTGCCGATTCCCAAGCACGATTCACCTTCACTAATGCGGCTCTATTTCCCAGTTTAGAAAACCAATGGGCTAACGATCAGGAATTAGCAACGACGCAATGGGTTGTTACCGATAAAATTGACCCTCACCTCTGTCAAAATTGGCAAGAACCCACCCTCGAAAAAAACAGTCTTGCCTTTTTACAATACACCTCTGGTTCAACGGGAACCCCCAAGGGAGTCATGGTCAGTCACGGTAACTTGTTGATCAATTCCGCCGATCTAGATCGGGGTTGGGGCCATGATCAAGACAGCGTAATGGTCACTTGGCTACCGACTTTCCATGATATGGGTCTAATTTATGGGGTTATTCAGCCCTTGTACAAAGGATTTCTCTGTTACATGATGTCGCCCGCCAGCTTTATGGAACGACCGTTACGTTGGTTACAGGCCCTTTCCGATAAAAAAGCAACCCATAGTGCGGCTCCTAACTTTGCCTACGATCTTTGTGTACGGAAAATTCCCCCTGAAAAGCGGGCCACGTTAGACCTAAGCCATTGGTGCATGGCTTTAAATGGGGCCGAACCTGTTAGAGCAGAGGTACTAAAAAAATTTGCAGAAGCTTTTCAAGTTTCTGGTTTCAAAGCTACGGCCCTTTGTCCTGGCTACGGTTTAGCAGAGGCCACCCTCAAAGTTACGGCAGTTAGTTATGACAGTCCTCCTTATTTTTATCTCGTTAACGCCCAAGCTCTGGAAAAAAATAAGATTATTGCGGCCACTGAAACAGATACCAATGGGCAGACCCTAGTGGGCTGCGGCTGGACAACGATTGATACTCAAATTGTCATTGTCAATCCTGAAACCCTGAAACCTTGTTCCCCTGAAATTGTCGGCGAAATTTGGGTATCCGGTGCAACGATCGCCCAGGGCTATTGGGGCAAACCCCAGGAAACCGAGGAGACTTTTCAAGCCTATTTGGCCGAGACAGGCGCAGGGCCTTTTCTGCGGACAGGAGACCTGGGCTTTATTAAAAATGGTGAATTGTTTGTCACGGGGCGGCTGAAGGAAGTTATTCTCATTCGAGGGCGCAATAATTATCCCCAGGATATTGAATTAACTGTCCAAAATAGTCATCCTGCTCTGCGTCCCAGTTGTGGGGCTGCTTTTACCGTTGAAAATAAGGGCGAAGAAAAGCTCGTGGTTGTTCAGGAAGTGGAGCGCACCTGGCTTCGCAAGATAGACATAGATGAGGTTAAAAGAGCCATTCGTAAAGCCGTTGTCCAGGAATATGATTTACAGGTTTATGCGATCGCGCTGATCAGGACTGGCAGTTTACCCAAAACCTCTAGCGGTAAAATTCAGCGTCGTGGCTGTCGGGCCAAATTTTTAGAGGGAAGTCTGGAGATTTTAGGCTAAAAAGATTTCTTGATCGGAACTTAATGTGTTAAATTCGTATGTCAATCGAAGCTTTGACCAATTTTTTCTCTCCCCTTAAATCCAAGTCTCTAGACCTGAGAACTCCTTAAAAATTAGTTACATTTCTAAAGAGAGCGAACTAAATTTAATGATCACAGACATCCCCAACGATAAAAAACAACCAACCCTAACGGAAATCCAAAATTGGTTAGTGGCTTACATGACAGAGATGATGGAGGTGGACGAAGATGAGATTGATCTAAGCGTTCCCTTTGATGAGTATGGTCTGGATTCTTCTATGGCCGTTGCCTTGATCGCTGATCTAGAGGATTGGTTAGGACGAGAGTTAGATCGCACTCTGATTTATGATTATCCAACCCTAGAAAAATTGGCGAAACAGGTTAGTGAATCCTAACATTTTTGCTGATTTATGCTAGAAAATCAAGATTTTCGGAAATTAATAATCTAAAATTAGGATGTCTTTTTTAAGTAAAAATCCTACACCTACAGAAAAGTCAAAGTTAATTATTCTCTCAAACAATAAAAGTTATGAATCCCATTCAAGATTCCAATATCCTACAGGAAAATTCTCCCCCTTTAAATCAGTCAATCCCAAGACCTCTCAAACTAAATAATACTAATTATCGTCACAATCTCGAATCTGACTATACCGAACAAATTGAAACCCTGGCAAAAAGTTTCGATTATGCTAGTAATAGTGAGCATCTATGGGGAAACCCTGAACTATCTATTTTGTATGGAACTCCCCTCTATGAACAAGCTTCTGATGCTCAAAAATTAGCTCTCAATCATTTATATTGGGGAGCGCAGTATGATTTCACTGCCGCCAGTGAAGCCAGTACAATTAACTATAATCAGGTGACGGCGGGTGTCTTTGCTAAGGTCGGCGGCTACGATTCTCTTTGCTCAACCTTAGACCATGAAAGCGATCAAGAAAAGTATCATATTCACGCCTTTCAAACTATTGGTAGTAAAACAAAATTTGCTCTTTTAGGAAAACAAGCTTTTAAGCTCAAACCCAATAAAAATGCCACCAGTAAGGCGGGTAAAAGTAAAAAAATAACCTCGAAAGTGGGAGAACAAATTTTAAACCTTAGTTCGGCTTCTTCCTACTCAGAATTGCAGTATAAAAGCCTGCGTTCTTTAAGTAAAGCTTTGATCAAAAATTCATCGAAGTATTATTCTTCTCATTTGCTGGATTTAGAGAAAAAAGGGGTGTTTTTAAATGCTTCTAATAAAGGTTATTTTGGGGTCGCAAATCCTCAGTTTTTATTACAGTTTTTTGCCTTCCATTGGGGAAGTTCTCCCTTTTTAGCCTGTCAGCACTATACCTATCGGTTAACGGGCAATATGGGCTTAAAAAATTATGAATATCAATATTCTCGTTATTTGAGAGAACTGGAAAGAAAAGGAGAATTTATTCCCGTTCCTACGGCAGTTTCCCATTATCATCTTTTAGATGAGGCGTTTCATACCACGACTTCCCAATTGATTGGTCGTGATTTGTACAAAGAGTTTTCTAAACCCACTGCCTATGAACAATTGATCGGCAATGTCGTTTTTTATCGGATGCAGCAAGGCTTTTTAGGAAGTTTATCTGTGGGGATGGCGGCTATTTTCCGACAGGATGCGGCTTTTTTATCCTATTACGATAAAATTTTACGTTCTCCTTTGTTTGGAATGTCAGCAGAGGAGTCTTTGTATTGGCTAGAAAGATGTTTATGCCAGGAACATCAAGGCTTTGATGTACAAGTTAAGTATCATCAAAAAATGCTTAAGAATATGTTACGTTTAACTGACAGTTTGGATTATTTGTGGCCAGTGAATCGTGAAATGCAAATCATGAAAGCGGGGGGGTCAGTTGAACAGGCGATCGCCAATAACGTTAAGGCTTTTCGTCAATTTAAAGACACTGTAACCGTTTAAACTAGGACTTTGGCAATAGAGATTTTTTCAATGGAACCCATCGCAATTATTGGTATTAGTTGTCGTTTTCCAGGGGCCGATAACCCAGAAGCTTTCTGGCAACTCATGCGAAATGGGGTGGATGCAATCGCCGATATTCCGCCAGAACGTTGGGATATTGAGCGTTTCTACGATCCCACACCTGCCACTGCTAAGAAGATGTATAGTCGCCAGGGTGGTTTTCTCAAAAATGTCGATCAATTTGACCCGCAATTTTTCCGCATTTCTCCCCTAGAAGCCAACTATCTAGACCCTCAGCAAAGACTGTTGTTAGAAGTTGCCTGGGAAGCCTTAGAAAATGCCGCGATCGTGCCTGAAACCTTAGCGGGTAGCAAATCAGGGGTTTTTATTGGTATCAGTGATGTGGATTATCATCGCCTAGCCTACCAAAGTTCTGCTAATTTAACGGCCTATGTGGGAACAGGGAATAGTACCAGTATTGCGGCTAACCGTTTGTCCTATGTATTTGATCTGCGTGGCCCCAGTTTGGCCATAGATACCGCTTGCTCTTCTTCCCTCGTCGCTGTTCACCTAGCCTGTCAGAGTTTACAAAATCAGGAATCAAACCTCTGCTTAGTGGGAGGAGTTAACCTCATTTTGTCGCCAGAGACAACCGTTGTTTTTTCCCAAGCGAGAATGATGGCCCCCGACAGTCGTTGCAAGACCTTTGATGCTAGTGCCGATGGTTATGTCCGCTCGGAAGGCTGTGGAGTAGTGGTACTTAAACGTCTTAGGGATGCTATTCAGGACGGCGATCGCGTTTTAGCGGTGATTAAAGGTTCGGCAGTCAATCAGGATGGTCTGAGTAATGGACTCACGGCTCCTAATGGCCCTGCTCAACAGGCGGTGATTCGTCAGGCTCTGGAAAATGCTCAGGTAGAACCCGCCCAGATTAGTTACGTCGAAGCCCATGGCACGGGTACAGAATTGGGTGATCCCATCGAAGTTAAATCTCTGAAAGCGGTTTTGGGTGAAAAGCGATCGCTCGATCAAACCTGTTGGCTGGGTTCCGTTAAAACCAATATTGGTCATTTAGAAGCGGCAGCAGGAATTGCGGGTCTGATTAAGGTTGTCCTCTGTTTACAGCACCAGGAAATTCCCCCCAATCTTCACTTTAAAACCCTTAATCCCTATATTGCCCTCGCTGACACCGCGTTTGCGATTTCTACGCAAGTTCAACCCTGGCAGATTAAACCCTCTGGGTCTGGTGAAAACGGTGTCGAACCGCGTTTAGCGGGTATTAGTTCCTTTGGTTTTGGGGGGACAAATTCCCATGTAATTGTTAGCGAAGCTCCTGCCCATAGTCAAATAGGTCAAGAAATTAAGCAGCAACCCCTTGAACATCCCTGGCATTTGCTGACTTTATCGGCCAAGAATGAAGAAGCCTTAAAAGCCTTGGCCCATCGTTATCAACAGTATTTAACCGATCATCCTGAAATTTCTCTTACTGATCTTTGTTTTACGGCCAATAGTCGGCGATCGCACTTCAATCATCGTTTAGCTTTAGTTGCTAAAAATAGCCTAGAAATGGCAAAGAAATTAGAGAATTTTAGTAGCCAAGAAAGGGTAGGCGAAACAAAAAATTCTAAAAAAAGAAAAAGCCCTAAAATTGTCTTTTTATTCGCGGGTCAGGGTTGCCAATATGTAGGTATGGGTCGCCAACTGTATGAAACCCAACCCACCTTTCGCAAAACTCTGGATCGCTGTGCTGAAATATTGCAACCCCATTTAGATAAACCCCTCTTAGAAATTCTTTATCCTGCTGATCTAGACCCTGAAACAGCGAGTTTTTACTTAGAACAGACTGCCTATACCCAACCCGCTTTATTCGCTCTGGAATATTCTCTTGCAGAACTATGGCGTTCCTGGGGAATTGAACCAGTGGCCGTAATTGGTCATAGTGTCGGTGAATACGTGGCGGCTACTGTGGCAGGAGCCTTAAGCCTAGAAGACGGGTTAACCCTCATTGCTAAACGGGCAAAACTGATGCAGTCTCTCCCCAAGGATGGGGCAATGGCCGCTGTCTTTGCCTCGGAAGATCGGGTTAAAGCCGTCATTCAGTCCTATGAAACAGAAGTGACTATTGCGGCCATTAATGGCCCAGAAAATATTGTTATTTCAGGAAAAGCAATCACTATTAATCAAATTATTGTTTCTTTAACTGACGCAGGAGTAGAAGTCCGTCCTCTCAAAGTTTCCCATGCATTTCACTCCCCCCTACTGGAACCGATTTTGGATTCCTTAGAACAGGTGGCCAATCAAATTTCCTACCAACCGTTGCAAATTCCCTTAATTACTAATTTAACGGGGAAGATGTTACCAGAAGGAGAAACCATTGATGCTCATTACTGGCGCGATCAGGCAGAAAAACCTGTAAAATTCTTAGCGGGTATTCAAACCCTGATTGAGCAGAAATTTAACCTCTTTTTGGAAGTTAGTCCCAAACCGACCCTATCTCGATTGGGTCAACAATGTTGTCCAAAAAAATCAGCTACCTGGCTATTTTCCCTAGCCCCTCCCCAGGAAAACGAGCAAAGCCTGCTCAATAGTTTGGCAATTCTCTACAATTCCCACGGAGCCAAAATTAACTGGGAGGGCTTTAATGTCAATTGTCCGCGCAATTTACTCGCTCTACCGACCTACCCCTTCCAACGTCAACGCTATTGGCTTGAAACCGTTAAACCGACTTATGAAGAAACGACCATGACGACCACTGACCCTGATGCCCAAGCTGTCTTCAGCAATCAACAACAACAGGAAATTCTCATCACATTGCAAACCCTCGTGGGAAATTTACTGCAATTGTCCCCTGCTGATGTCAGTGTTCATACACCTTTCCTGGAGATGGGGGCAGATTCCATTGTCCTGGTTGAGGCGGTCAGACGGATTGAAAATACCTATAGCGTTAAAATTGCCATCCGCCAGTTATTTGAGGAGTTATCAACTTTAGATGCTTTAGCAACCTATTTAGCTCAGAATCCGGCGGCGAATGATGTCCAGACTGCTCAAGTTAATACTCCGGTATTTTCTGCGCCCCTTGCCTGTGACCATAACCGATCGCCCAATGTCGCACTGAGTTCTAATACCAGTTCTAATACCAGTTCTAATACCAACGGTTTTCAACGTCAAACGGCTTCTCCAGGTTTTTCGGCGATCGCCCCTCTGGTCGGAGTCGGGAGAATGGGAGAGGTTGAAGTGCCTCAAGTTTCCGTACCGCAACCCGCTACGGGGGCAACATCCGGTTCAAGCGTTGCTGGTTCTGCCCTGGAAAATATTATGGGTCAACAGCTACAACTGATGGCCAAACAGTTAGAGGTCTGGCAAACGGCCAATTTCCAACCGACTATCACCGTCAGCACAGACAATTCCCAATCTTCCCTCGGTCAAATTCAGGCCATTCCTCCAACTTCCTCCACACCTCCAACTTCTTCCCCTCTCCCCACTTCCTCCACGCCTCCCCCTCTTCCCACTTCCTCCCCCTCTCCCCAACCTAAAATTACCGCCACTCCCTGGGGGCCGAAGAAACCACCGACGGGAGGATTAACTCCCCAACAACAGCAACACCTGGACGCATTAATTACTCGCTTTACGGAACGCACTAAAACCTCTAAGCAAATTGTGCAACGCGATCGCCCGCGTTTAGCCGATAGTCGAGCCTCGGTCGGATTCCGTATGTCCATTAAAGAGATGCTCTATCCCATTGTGGCCCAACGTTCTCAAGGGTCAAGAATTTGGGATGTGGACGGCAATGAATATATTGATATGACGATGGGGCAAGGGGTAACCCTGTTTGGGCATCAACCAGACTTCATTCTGTCGGCCCTACAAAGCCAACTCACCGAAGGCATTCACCTCAATCCGCGATCGCCGATCGTGGGAGAAGTCGCCGCCTTAATTTGTGAACTAACAGGGGCCGAGCGAGCTTGTTTTTGTAACTCTGGAACCGAAGCCGTAATGGCCGCTATCCGTAT